>DASUAD010000607.1:0-2268 GCA_035763965.1 Thermoanaerobaculia bacterium
CTCCTCGATCCTGCGCGACGATCCGCAGCCGATCTCGCAGATTGAGCCGATGTCGCCCGCGGCACTCGACCACGTCGTCAAGAAGTCGCTCGCGAAGGACCCGGAGGATCGCTGGCAGAGCGCGGCCGATCTCGGGAGCGAGTTGAAGTGGATCGCTGAAGGCGGTTCGCAGACGGGGGCTGCGGCGGTTGCGATTCCTCCTCTTGCGAGGCGGCGTGTCTGGCCCGTCTGGGCAGCCGCGGCGCTCTTCGCTCTGGGGCTTCTGGGGTCGCTCCCCTTCGCAATCGGCTATTTTCGGCGGGTCCCCGCGGAGGGGTCTGCCGTCAAGCTCTCCGTCCTGCCCCCGGAAAACACGGTCTTCGAAATGGGAAGCATCGCGCTTTCTCCGGACGGTCGCCGTCTCGCGTTCGTCGCACTCGGTTCCGACGGAAGGAGACGCCTCTGGGTCCGGCCGCTCGACTCGCTCGACGCACAGCCGCTGCCGGGGACCGAAGAGGCGTCCACGCCCTTCTGGTCGCCCGACGGCCGCTTCATCGGATTCTTCGCCGACCAGAAGCTGAAGAAGATCGATGTGTCCGGCGGAGCGCCTCAGAGCCTCTGCGATGCTCGCGGCGGCCGGGGCGGCACCTGGAATCGCGACGGTACGATCCTCTTCGCTCCGATCCCGACGGACGCTCTCTACCGGATCCCGGCTGCCGGCGGGAAAGCGACACCGGTTACGAAACTGGATCCTTCCCGGCAGGAGAACTCGCACCGATGGCCCTCGTTCCTGCCCGACGGCCGTCACTTCGTGTATTTCGCTCGCAGCCGCCAGCGCGAAAACCGGGCGATTCGGGTCGGCTCGCTCGACTCGAGCGAAACCCGAACACTCGTCAACGCCAACTCGAAAGCCGCGTTCGCTCCGCCCGGATTCCTGCTCTACGTGCGCGAGGGGGAAGAGCTGGTGGCGGCCCCATTCGATCCGAAGAGGCTCGAGGTGACCGGCGATCCCACTCCGGTGACCAGGGGCGTGAAACCGACCGACCCGGTTGCAGCCGCTGGCTTTACCGTTTCGGAGACGGGCATTCTGGCTTTCGGAAGCGGCAGCTCGGCCGCGGAGAGCCGGCTCGCCTGGCTCGATCGCACCGGTAAACAGCTGGCGACCGTCGGCCGGCCGGGCATTTTCATCGCCGTCCGACTTTCCCCCGATCAGAAGCGTGCCGCCCTGGACCTCGTGGACTCCGAGGTCGGCGGTCGCCAGATCTGGGTGCTGGACCTCGCCCGAGGCGTCGCGTCCCGATTGTCCTTCGGGGCCTCGCAGGATGTCGGTCCGGTCTGGTCTCCGGATGGAGACCGAATCGGCTTCTCGACGGACCGGGATACGCCCCCAGTTCCGTCCCGGATGTATCAAAAGCCTTCCAGCGGCACCGGCGGCGAAGTGCTGCTTCTCGAGTCGACCACCCCCAAGATCCCGGCGGACTGGTCTTCCGATGGCCGATTCATCGTGTACGAGAGCTCGGCGGCCGGATTCGGCGGCCCGAGGGACATCTGGGCGTTGCCGCTCACGGGCGAGCGCAGACCGCGTCCGGTGCTCCAGACGGCGTTCGACGAATTCCAGGGGACCTTCTCGCCCGACGGCCGCTGGATCGCATACGTGTCGGACGAAACGGGGAAGCGGGAGGTCTACGTACAGGGGTTTCCGGTCTCCACCGGAAAATGGAAGATCTCGGAGGATGGGGGGGATCAGCCGCTGTGGCGCCGGGACGGGAAGGAGCTCTTCTATCTTTCTCTGGGCGGCCAGCTGACGGCGGTCGCCTTGACGCCGGGATCTTCGACGTTCGAAGCGGGCGCCGCCCGGGCTCTCTTTCGGTTAACGCGCCCGCAGTCGGGCATGTTCGGCACGGGTCGCTGGTACGACGCCGCCGCGGACGGCCAGCGATTCCTCGTCGCAGACCCCCGGGAAGGAGAGACGTCTGTTCCGGTCAACATCTTCCTCGGCTGGGCCGCGCAGCTCGGAAAGAAATGAGCTAATGACGCTCTCCGCGGGCTCCCGCCTCGGCCCCTACGAGATCGTCGCGCCTCTGGGCGCGGGCGGTATGGGGGAGGTGTACCGGGCGCGGGACACGAAGCTCGACCGCGAGGTCGCGATCAAGGTGCTGCCGGAGAAGCTCGCCCAGGACGCGGCGGCGCTCGCGCGGTTCGAGCGGGAAGCAAAGGCGGTCGCGGCGCTGTCTCATCCGAACATCCTGGCGATCCACGATTTCGGGAGGGAGGAGCGGTCGGCGTACG
>DASUAD010000608.1:0-6634 GCA_035763965.1 Thermoanaerobaculia bacterium
CTCCGAAGCGATCAGCTCGAGCCCGTTGTTCTGCCGCCGCTCCTCTTCGTGAATCCAGCGGGCGACCTCCGGGTCCACGACTTCGAGGTCCCGATCGAGAAACGCCGCCGCGGAAGGGGCGAGAGTCCTTGGGTTCATTGACTATCCTGCCTTTCCGAAGATCTCATTCCGTAACGAGCTCGCGATACTCCGCGATGCAGTAGCTGTCGGTCATTCCGGCGATGTGGTCGGCGATCGCGCGGTAGAACTCGGGCCGGGGCGCGTAGTTGCGCGCCGTCTCCGCTTTCACGTCCGGAAGAGGAACCTCCCGGAGGAAGCGGACTCCGAGATCCTGCCGCAGCCCCTCGAGCACCGAATCGGGAAGGAGGCGCGGGTTCTCGGCGTATGCGCGGAAGACGCCCCCGACCACGCGGCGGGCGCGGCCGTCGTGCCGCGAAACCGGGAACGAGTGAATGATGTGACGGTACACGAATTCCTTGAGCTCGGCGTAGAGCCGTTTCCCTTCGTTGGAAAAACCGACGAGATCGCCGGGGAGATGGTCGCGCCGCGCGAAGAACTCGTCGGGCGTCGAGATCCGGTTGTCCTCGAGCCATTTCTCGATCCGGGCGCGGGACGCGGCGACGAGGTCGGAGGTGAAAGTCGCGATCATCCCGCGGATGAGCGACCCGCGCCGGACGGCGGCTTCCCGCCCGGTTCCCCGCGCCGACCGGGCCGCGCGGGAGACCGCCAGCGCCTCGATCGCGTCCTCCCCCGCCAGCGCGATCCCGTCCTCGAGGTCGTGCGTCTGCTGAGCGATCTCGTCGGACCAGTTGACGACCTGCGCCTCGAGCGTTCCCCCCGAGTCGAACCGAAGGCCCTCCGGAAAGTCGAGCGGGAACGGGAAGTCGCGCTTCCAGGTCGTGTGCTTGAAGATCCCCTCCCGCACGTCGTTGGTCAGGTTCAGCCCGGGTTCCTCGTACCGTCGCTCCAGGCGATCCACGACCCGGACCGACTGATAGTTGTGCTTGAACCGTCCGGCCCCGGGGTGGCTCTCGGTCAGGAGGGCATCGAGGACGTTCTCTCCCGAGTGCCCGAAAGGCGTGTGGCCGAGGTCGTGGCCGAGCGCCACCGCCTCCGTCAAATCCTCGTTGAGGCCGAGCGCCCGCGAGACGGTCCGTGCGATCTGCGAAACCTCGATCGTGTGCGTGAGGCGCGTTCGGAAGTGATCCCCTTCGAACGGGATGAAGACCTGCGTCTTGTGCTTCAGACGGCGGAAGGCGCGCGAATGGATGATGCGGTCGCGGTCGCGAACGTACTGCGTCCGGAAATCGTCCTCGGAAAGCGGGCCGCGTGGGCGCGTCGCGCGCGCGCTGAACGACGCGAAGATCGCGAGCCGCTCCTGCTCGAGCCGCTCGAAGTGTTCCCGCGTGGCAGGCGATGTCGCGACCGTCATTCTCCCTCGAATCGTCCGGAGAGGAGGCGCTCGCGCGCCTCGCCGACGAGATAGAGCGAACCCGCCACGATTATAGGTGCCGCATCCGCGCCCGGATCGGCAAGGACCTCCCGGAGCGCCGCCTCCAGGCTCGGGCGGACGACCGAATCGCGGCGGACGGCCGAGGTCCGTGCAAGGAGCTCCTCCCCCGTTGCTCCGCGCGGAGACGGCGCGGGAATGAGAAAGACGCTCGCGACCGCCGGAAACAGGCTTGCCGCCATTCCCTCGACGTCCTTGTCCGCCATCGCCCCGAAGATGAGCCGGACCCGGCCGGCGAGCCCGGTGTCCCCCAGGAACCGGGCGATCGCTCCGGCGCCGGCGGGGTTGTGACAGCCGTCGAGGAGCACGACGCGGCCGCGAACCGACACTTTCTCCAGGCGCCCGGGCCACCGAGTGGCCGCGACGCCGCGCACCAGCGCCGCTTTTTCGAGCGCAGGCAACTCCGGGCCGATCAGCTCCGCCGCCCGGACCGCAACCGCGGCGTTCACGGCCTGGTGCGCCCCGGCGAGCGGCGTCGCGAGATCGTAGCGGGCCGCCGGCGTCTCGAGCCCGAAGCGGGTGCCGTCGACCGACGTCGCGATCCCGGAGATCGCCGCCTCCTCCGCCGCGTCATGAAGGGCCGCGCCCGTCTCGGCGGCGGCCTCCGCGAGCGCCCGCCGCGCGCCGGCCGGACAGGGACCCACCAGCGCCGGCCTTCCGAAGCGGAAGACTCCGGCCTTTTCCCTCGCGATCGACTCGAGGGTGGGTCCGAGCTCCTCGACGTGGTCGAGGCCGATCGAAGTGATCACCGAAAGTCGGGCGGGTGCGACGTTCGTCGCGTCGAAGCGCCCCCCGAGTCCGACCTCGAGGACGGCCAGGTCGAGAGAGCTCCGCGCGAAAGAGAGGAACGCCGCCGCCGTGATTGCCTCGAAGTACGTGAGGGGAACTTCGGGAGCCGCGTCGGCCGCGAGAAACACGGGTCCGAGAGCCGCGTCGAGCTCGCCGTCGGTCAGTTCCCGCTCGGCGATCCGGATCCTCTCGCCGGCGCGGACGAGGTGCGGTGACGTGTAGAGACCGGCGCGCAGCCCGGCCGCCGACGCGATCGCCGAAAGCGTCGCCGCGACGGAGCCCTTGCCGTTCGTTCCCGCGACGATCACCGCCGGGACCGACCTCTCGGGGCGGCCCAGCCGTTCGCACACGGCGTCGATCGCCGCGAGCCCGAGCTTCATGCCTCGAACGGAGAGGGATTCCAGGCGGGCCAGAGCCGGAAGACGGGAGACGGAAGACGGAAGACGGGAAGCTGCCGCCTGCAAGCTCGTCTACCGTCTACCGTCTACCGCCTGCCGGCTCCCGTCCCACATCAGCTCGAGGCACCGCACCAGCGTGTCCTTCATTTCGGAGCGGTCGATGACGAAGTCGAGCATGCCGTGCTCCAGGAGAAACTCCGAGCGCTGGAAGCCCTCCGGAAGGGTCTGCCGGATCGTCTGCTCGATCACCCGCGGTCCTGCGAAACCGATCAGGGCCTTCGGCTCCCCGACGTTCAGGTCCCCGAGCATCGCGTACGAAGCCGTGACGCCCCCGGTCGTCGGATCCGCCATCACCGAGATGTACGGAATGCGCGCCTCTGCGAGGCGGGCGAGGGCGGCCGAGATCTTCGCCATCTGCATGAGCGAGAGGATGCCCTCCTGCATCCGTGCGCCGCCGGACGTCGACACGATGATGAGCGGACGTCGCTCCGAGAGCGCGCGTTCCACGGCCCGCGTCACCTTCTCCCCCACCACCGAGCCCATGGACCCTCCGAGGAAGAAGAACTCCATCGAACCGATGATGACCGGGATCCCCCCGATCGTCCCGGAGCCGATGACGATCGCCTCCGACGGGCCGACGTTCTCCTCCGCCTGCTTCAACCGGTCCCGGTACCGCTTCGAGTCGCGGAACTTGAGAGCGTCGACCGATCGCAGCTCGGTGTCGAGCTCGACGTACTTTTCGTTGTCGAAGAGCATCCGCAGGCGCTCGGGCGCCGAGAGGCGGAAGTGATACCCGCACTTCGTACAGATCTTGAAATTGCGGGCCAGCTCCTTGTTGTAGAGGATCTCGCGGCACTTCTCGCACTTGACCCAGAGGCCCTCGGGGACCTTGCTGCGCTTCTCGCGCGGCTCCTTGGGAGCGCGATCTTTACGGAACCACATGCGGAAGCTGCGTATCGTAGCGCAGCTTTCGCGGGGTCCGGCGGGGACCCGGGTCTCGCGGCGGGGGACTCACGGAGACGGCGCGTACGGAACCACGCGCCGGCGGCCCCCGGGTTCGATCTCGACCCGGCTCTCGACTCCAAACGCTTCCCGAAGGCGCTCGGGCGTGATCGTGTCGGCGGGGGATCCCGCGGCGAGCGTCCGCCCTTCGCGAAGGAGAAGAACGCGGTCGGCCATCTCCCCCGCGAGGTCGATCTCGTGAGTGACGAGGAGGACGGTCGTGCCGCGCTCCGCGTGCGTGCGGGCGAGCACCCGGAGGAACTCGAGCCGGTGCCGCGGGTCGAGGCCGGAGGTCGGCTCGTCGAGGAGCCAGATTTCCGCATCCTGGGCGAGAGCGCGCGCGAGCAGCACCCGCCTCCTCTCCCCGCCGGAGAGTGCCGCGGCGTCGCGTCCGGCGAGGTGCGCGACGTCGCAGGCGCGCATCGCCACGAGCGCGCGGTCGTGATCTCCCGGCGAATCCACGGAGAACCCGCGCGCGTAAGGTGCGCGTCCCTGAAGGACGAGGTCGAGGCAGCGGATCGGAAAAACGAGGTCGAGTGTCTGGGGGAGATACGCGATCCGCTGCGCGCTCTCGCGCCGGCCGACGGCAGCGAGCGGCTTCCCATCGAGAAGAAGCTCGCCTCCATCGGGCGGAACGATCCGGGCGAGCACCTTCAGGAAGGTGGATTTTCCCGAACCGTTCTCGCCGAGCAGCGCGACGAGCTCGCCGCGGCCGATCCTTGCGTCGAGCCCGTCGAGCGCGCGCGTCGCGCCGTACGACGCGCGGAGGCCACGGGCTTCGAGCACCGCGCCGCTCACGAGCTCCGAAGAAGCAGCCACGCGAAGACGGGCGCCCCGATTGCCGCCGTCACGGCTCCAACCGGCAGCTCCGCGGGCGCAAAAACGGAACGCGACAGGGCGTCGGCGCCGACGAGCAGCGCAGCCCCCGCGATCGCGGAGACGGGGAGCAGGGTCCGCTGATCGTTCCCGGCCACGGACCGCGCGGCGTGCGGGACGAGAAGTCCGACGAATCCGATGATCCCGGCGAAGGCGACCGCGGCGCCCGTGGCGAGCGACGCGGCGAGGAACACGGCCGCCTTCGATCTCTCGACGTCGACTCCGAGCGCGGCCGCATTCTCCTCGCCGACCGCGAAGAGGTTGAGCCGCGCAGCGAACGCGACCAGCACGGCCAGAGCGGCGACCGCGTACGGAGCAAGCGCGAGCACCCGGCCGGGCGTCGCGTCGGCGAGACTCCCCATCATCCAGAACAGCATCGTTCGGGCGGTCTGGCTCGAGGCGACCGAGAACACCGCCAGCAGGACTGCCGAGAAGAACGCGTTGGCGATGAGCCCCGCCAGGAGCAGACGCTGCAGGTCGAGCCGGCCGCCGCGCCGCGAGAGCGCCGCGACCACGAGCGACGATCCGACGGCGCCCGCGAACGCCGCCACCGGCGACACGAAAGGCGAGAGCCCCGCGACCGCTGCGAGCGCCGCTCCCACCGCCGCCCCGCCCGACGTCCCGAGCAGGAACGGATCGGCGAGCGGGTTCTTGAGCAGCGCCTGGAGCGCGGCGCCCGCGACCGCGAGGCAGGCGCCGACGAGCGCGGCGAGGCCGACGCGCGGTATGCGCAACGACGCGACGAGGCGCGCGGTCTCGCTGCCGGCGAGGAGGTCGGGAAGCGACAGCCGGACACCCCCCACGACGAGACCAACGATCGCTGCGACGATCAACAGCAACAGCGCGCCTGTCAGTGCCGCCGGACGGCGCAGAGAGCTCACGGACCGTGTCCCGTTTCCCGTTTTCCGTTTCCCGACCCCGGGTGGAGCTCCCGCGCGAGATCCTCGAGCGCCGCGAACACCCTCGGTCCCGGGCGCGTCAGCTCGGACTCGTCCATCCATATCCGGCGCGCGCGCGATGCCGCACCGCGGGACAGCGCGCCCGAGGCGAAGGCCCGTTCGAACGCCGGCCGGCTCCCGCCGGAAGCGGGAAGGACGAGGACGTCGACGGGTGCCGTCGTCAGGTACTCCATCGATACGACCGGCCAGCCCGGCCGGTCGCGGAGCAGGTTATCCGCCCCCGCTTCGGTGAGGACGTCGTCGAGAAACGTCCCTCCGCCCGCAGCCTGTGGAGGGTCGGGCCAGACGAGGAGAATCGCTCTCGGCCGCGGGCGCCCCGCGACGCGGGAGCGCACCGCCGTGCGCTTCGCCGCGAGCTCCGACGCGAGACGCGCTGCCTCCCGGCGCCGACCGAGCGCGTCGCCCGTCCGGCGAATGCTGTCGAGCACGGAGTCGAGGGAACCGGTGGGGAGGACGAGGACGGACAGTCCCGCAGCTTCCAGCGCAGAGACCGGGCCTCGCGCGTTTCCCTCCTGCGTCGCGAGGACCAGATCGGGCGAGACCGAAGCGACTCTCTCGGCGCTGACCTCGAGGCCGCCCACGCGGGGAACCGCGAGGGCTTCACGGGGATAGTCCGAGTGCTCCGACACGCCGACGAGCGAGCCTCCGGCGCCGAGTGCAAAAACGATCTCCGTCAGGTTGGGCGCAAGGGCTACCACGCGGCGCGGCGCGGCAGGGGGCGGTGACGTCCGGCCCGGCGCGGGGCGGCAGGCAACGATCGCGGCGAGCGCCAGGAGGGCGGCAAGACGGTGCCGCGAAACCGGGGGATGCTCACGGCGCGCCGCGAGCTCCGCCGCGCCGGTCAGCCCTGGGACTCGGCCTCTTCGAGATCGTTCGGAATGCCGAGACGCATGCACGCCGCGTCGTACATCTGCCTCGCCGCCTTCTGAGCGTTCTGCAGCTCCGCGAGGCGATCCTTGACCTTGGCCAGTTCTTCCTGGATCTGCCCTTCCACTTCGCTGATCTCTTTTCGGGTCATCTCGAGCGTGTGCTCGTAGAACTTCCGCTGATCGGGCGAAAGGCTCATTCGCGTCTTCCTCCTGCTCGCGCGGTCCGGTCGT
>DASUAD010000609.1:0-2202 GCA_035763965.1 Thermoanaerobaculia bacterium
GAGGAATCTCGCGAAGCGCGGGCGGCGAGGGATGCGGCGGTCGCGATCGGCATCAGGAGCATCGCCGCCAGTGTGCCGCAGGACAGCGCGTACCGCAGCGTCGGTGTCCGCTTTCGAAGCAGCCACCCGAGCATCGCGGAAAGTCCGGCAACCAGGGTTCCCTGCCAGAGAAAATGAAAGAGCGCCCAACCGAGCGCTGAAAAGAACGTGCCGGAGAAGAGCGCGGGTGCGGTCATCGTTTCTCCCCCTCGATCTCGTCCAGGAGCTTCCGGATTCGGTCGAGCTCGTCGGCCGTCGCCGGTCGCGACGCGAGAGCCCGCATCACCAGGCGCGACGCCGAACCCCCGAAGGCTCGGTCGACGAGATCTCCCACGATCTGTTGCTCGGTGCGTTCGCGGGGGAGGCGTGGCGAATAGCGGTGCGCCCGCTCGCTCGCGTCACGGCGGACGAGCCCCTTGTCGGTCATGATCTGGAGGAGCTTCAGGACGGTCGTGTAGCCGGTCGGTCGGCCGCGGTCGAGCTCTTCCTGAACCTCGCGGACCGTCGAAGCCCCGAGCTTCCAGAGAACTCCGAGGATCTCGAGCTCGGCGGGCGTGGGGCGGGGGGGATCCTTAGCCATCCTGACTCCCGGATACGCAAGAGTATTACGAAGGTTTTCGTAAGAGGGAGCGTTTTCCGGTCTTTTCGCCGGCAAGCTCTTTGCTCGTCAGTTTTCCGAATTAAATAAGGAAAATCGTGTCCAATCCAAAAGATTATTCGGGAATATCGACGAGACCGTCGATTCGATCGCCGGTCGCGAGCTCGAGGGCGGGTCTCCCTCTCCGGAACAGCCGGCCCCCCGTGCGGCCTTCGATGGTCGCCCTGCCCTCCTCGACCCGCAGCATCGCTCCTTCGCGCAGGGCGAGGACCGGAATCTCGTTCTCCTCGAGGAACTGCGCGATCCGTTCGTCGCGGGTCTCGCCCTTGTGCGTCGAGGCGGGGTCCGGGTCGCGATAGTGCGGGTTGATGTTGAACGGGACCAGAGCGAGACCCGAGAAGCTCCTTGGCTGGACGATCGGCATGTCGTTCGTCGTTCCGATCGTCGCTCCCGCGACGTTCGAACCGGCGCTCGTGCCGACGTAGGGCATGCCTTCCCGGACCCGCCGGCGGAGCGGCTCAATCACGTCGAGCTCGTCGATGTTCTTCAGCAGCCGGAACGTGTTTCCGCCCCCGACGAAGACGGCCTCGGCCTCCTCGACCGCGCGGGCGGGGCAGGGGGTACGGTGCGCCGACTCGACCTCGTATCCCATCCGCCCGAAACGCTCGCGCACCTTTGCGGCATAGGCATCGCGATCGAAGAGGGCCCAGGGAAGAAAGAGCACGCGCCCGATCGGCCCGAGGGCGCGCCGGATTTCCTCCTCGGCATGATCGAGGTAGGCGGTGGGATGACAGGTCGAGCTGCTGACGAGGAGGATCCGGCGCGTCACGTAAGGAATGGCCCTCCCGGCCCTCCCCGTCTCAGACGGGCCGCGAGCGCGGTGTTTTGGATCAGCATCGCAACGGTCAGCGGCCCGACGCCTCCGGGAACCGGCGTGATCCTCGCGGCGATCCGGGAAACGTCGTCGAAATCCACGTCTCCCACGATCGCGCGGCCTTTCGAGGCGATCGCGTCGGTGACGCGCTCCGACCGGCGGAGGCCCGGCGGCGCCTGTTCGATGGAATCGATTCGATTGATCCCGACGTCCACCACCGTGGCCCCGGGCTGTACAAAATCCGCGGTCACGAACCCGGGACGACCGATCGCCGCGACGAGAATCTCCGCCTCCCGGCACACGGCCGCGAGGTCCCGGGTCCGGGAATGGCACACGGTCACGGTCGCATCGCGCGCCGTCAGCAGTGCCGCGAGCGGCCGGCCCACGAGAGCGCTTCGGCCCAGGACGACGGCGCGTCGCCCGCTCACGGGCACGCCGTAGTGGTCGAGAAGCGCGACGATCCCCGCCGGGGTGCACGGGACGAACCTCGGACGCCCCTGGTGGAGCAGGCCGACGTTTTCGGGATGGAGCCCGTCGACGTCCTTGGCGGGATCGAGTGCGTCGAGGACCCGCGCCGCGTCATGGCCCGGCTCGAGCGGCATCTGGACGAGCACCCCGTCCACCGAGGGGTCTTCGCTCGCGGCGGCCACGGCCTCGAGAAGCGCTTCCGGCGGCGCGCCGGAAGGCAGGC
>DASUAD010000610.1:0-2516 GCA_035763965.1 Thermoanaerobaculia bacterium
GATCGCGAACCGGCCGCTGCTCGGAGGTGCGAGCGCGGCGGAGAAGGCCGGCGGCTCGGGGTCGGCGCGGCGGAAGGGGAGCACGAAGGAGTTCCGATGCAACCCGCGCACCGGCCCTGACCGCGGCTACGGGAGCGGGACCGACGGAGGGATGGAAGATAGGGGAAAATCGGGGTCTGTCCCCGAGTTCCCCACGGCGCCGACGCCCGTGATGTGACTGCGTCAGAGGGTTCGTGGCGGGCACGAGGCAGGATGGGCATTGAAAGGAGTCGGGTGATGTCCATTCGAGATCTCGTGTTCGGTCGAGCGACTGTCGGGGTTCTCGCGGGGTTGGTCCTCGCGGTGGAAGCCTCGAGCACCGGCCCCTCCGACGCGAAGACTGCTGCGGGCTTGAAGGAGGCGCTGCAGGTCGGAGTCGGCAACGCCGTCAACCTGACCGGCCAGGTCGACGGATATTTCAAGAATCAGGCGATCAAGATCCTCATGCCGAAGCAGCTCCAGAGCCTCGAGAAGGGATTGCGCGCCGTGGGCTACGGCCCCAAGGTGGACGAGTTCGTTCTCAGCATGAACCGCGCGGCGGAAAAGGCGGCGCCCCAGGCCCGGGAGATCTTCGGCGGCGCGATCAAGGAGATGACGTTCGCCGACGCCGGGCAGATCCTGACCGGCGGCGACACCGCGGCGACCGACTACTTCAAGGGGAAGACCACGGACAAGCTGACCATGGCGTTTCGCCCCGTTGTCGAAAAGACGATGAACGAGACCGGCGTGACACGGCAATACAAGGACCTCGTCGGCCGCTTCCAGTCGATCCCGTTCGCGAAGAGCGTGTCATTCGACGTCGACCAGTACGTCGTGACGAAGGCTCTGGATGGCCTCTTTCACGTCCTGGGCGAGGAAGAGAAGAAGATCCGAAAGAATCCGGCCGCGCGTGTGACGAGCCTCCTGAAAGACGTGTTCGGCAGGTGACCCGATTTGCGACGATCCCGACAGCTTCAAATACGAGATCAGGTCCCAGGAAATCGCGCCCGGGAACGCCTGAGAAGACGAGGAGCCTCGGCTCAAGTCGCAACGCGAGGAGTTTCCCGACTGCGTGACCGCGGCGGGCGACGGGCGTGGGGGCGCGTCGTGAGGAGACGGAAATGATCGTCGTCATGAAGATGCAGGCGTCGAGTGTCGAGATCGAGGCGGTCATCGCACGGATCAAGGAGCTGGGTTTTACCCCCCACCTCTCCCGTGGAGAAGAGCGCACGATCATCGGCGTTGTCGGCGACGACCGCCGCGTGGCCGAGGCGGGAATGTTCGAGATCCTGCCGGGTGTCGCCGAGTGCGTCCGCATCCTGAAGCCGTTCAAGCTCGCCTCCCGCGAGTTCACTCCGCAGCGAACGGTGGTCGAGGTGGGGACCGGCACGAACGCCGCCCGGATTGGAGGCAACAAAATCGTGATCGTGGCAGGTCCCTGCGCAGTTGAGAGCTGGGAGCAGCTCGAAGAGATCGCCATCGCGGCGAAAAGGTGCGGGGCTCACCTTCTGCGGGGCGGTGCCTTCAAGCCCCGCACCAGCCCCTACTCTTTCCAGGGTCTGGGCGAGGAAGGCCTGAAGCTGCTGGCCCGGGCGCGCGAGAAGACCGGCCTTCCCGTCGTCACCGAAGTAATGACCCCCGAGGCGGTGCCGCTCGTGGAGGAATACGCCGACTGCCTCCAGGTCGGCGCCCGTAACATGCAGAACTTCAATCTTCTCCAGGCCTGCGGGAAGGCAGGAAAGCCCATCCTCCTGAAGCGCGGCCTCTCCGCGACGCTCGAGGAACTTCTGATGGCCGCCGAGTACGTCCTCTCGAGCGGCAACCCCGACGTCATTCTCTGCGAGCGCGGGGTGCGGACCTTCGAGCGGGCGACGCGCAACACCCTGGACCTTTCCGCGGTGGCGGTCTTGAAGGAGTGGTCGCACCTGCCGGTGATCGTGGACCCGAGCCACGGTACGGGACATTCGTCACTCGTCCCGCCGATGTCGCGCGCGGCGATCGCCTGCGGCGCGGACGGCCTTCTCATCGAGGTCCACCCGCACCCGGAGCGCGCGCTCTCCGACGGCCCTCAGTCGCTGACCCCGGCGGCTCTTGCCGAAACCCTGGCGGGCGTGGCCGCGGTCGCCCATGCAGTCGGTCGCGGGTAGGCGTTCTCCGCGCAGGTCCCGAGCGAGCGCCCGCGACGGTTAGAATGCCGCCGTGACCCCCGGCCGTTGCTGACGACCTCGAGCCGCGGATGATCGGTCAGACGGTCTCGCATTTCGAGATCCTCGAACGGCTCGGTCAGGGCGGTATGGGCGTGGTCGACAAGGCCCGCGACTTTCGGCCGCCTCTTCGACCGCCAGCGGGCCGGCACGCAGTCCCCCGCCGCCGCCGGGGAGAGCTGCGCCTCGGCCCCCCCAGCGCGCCGCCGGTCAGGAAGCGCCGCTGCGCAGCTTCTTCGCCACCGAGATGCTGTGGCAGGAATTTCAGCGCGACGAAGGCGCGGTTCTTTCCGA
>DASUAD010000611.1:0-2833 GCA_035763965.1 Thermoanaerobaculia bacterium
CGTGAATCGACTCGTCGTGGTGGAGCGGGCGCTCGCCGAGCTGATAGAAGCGAGTGAATACCGCCGCGACGAGAAAGAGCCCGACGACGATCGCGGGAACGCGAACGACGGCGGGGGCCGGGCCGGGTGTCGTGTCCGACGCAGGCTCCTTCCCGACCGCCGCTTCGTTCGATCCGAGCGGTCGGCCTTCGCTCAACTCTTCGGCTTTCCCGGAATGTTCCATTTCGAAATCGTGCTGTTCCCCGAATTGACGACGTAAAGAATACGGTTTTTCCGGTCGAGCGCCACGCCGCTCGGGCGAGAGAGCGGCCTGCTCGAGTCGTCGACCGCGCGCCGGCTCTCGAGCTCTCCGGAAGGTTTGAACGTCACGAGCGAATCCCGCTCCGGATCCGAGGCGTAGATCGTTCCGTCGTCGTCAACCTCGAGGTGCGGCTCGGTATTGCGGTTCCATCCCGGAACGCGGATCTCGCGCTGGAATTGCCCCTTGTCGTTCAGGATCTGGATGCGCGAGTTTCCGGCGTCCGCCACGTAGACGGTGTTCGACGGGCCGACGGCGATTCCGACCGGATCCGAGAATTCGAGGGGGCCGGAACCGAGCTTCCCGATTTTCTGAAGCTGCTTCAACGAGGCGTCGTAGACGACGAGCTGCTTGTTTCCCGTGTCGGCCACCCAGACCCGGCCGTCGGTCGAAACCGCAATGCCTCGGGGGCCGAAGAGACCCGTCGCGCTGGACTTCCACTCGCCCTCGATGGTGAAGAACTGGATCCGTCCGTTCCAGGTGTCGGCGATGTAAACGTCGTCGCCGGCGATGGCAACGCCGCACGGTTGACGCAGCCCGAACGTCCCGCTGCCGAGCCCGCCCCACCCGCCGAGGAAGCCCCCCTCGGGGCCGAAGATGCGGAGGCGCGAGTTCCCGAAGTCGGCGATCCAGACGCGGCCCCGGTCATCCACGGCCGCATCCCGCGGTTCCTTCATCCCGGAGAAGGGGGGTGCTTCCGAGATCGGAGTGTCGCTGATCCGGGGAGGCTCTTCCGGTTCCTCCTGCGGTTCTCCTTTTTTCGCTTCCACAGGCAGAGCTTCCCGCACGGGGGCGATGACGTCCTCGGCCGCTCCGCCGACGACTCGGTAGATCGTGACGTCCGGGTTCTCGTAGGCGACCTGAAAGAGATCGGGATGGGATGCGAACTTCCGCAGCCCGTCGGGCGGATAGGTTTGCCGCTCGAGCGCTCCGACGTAGACGTAACCCACGTGATACTTCCTCAGGATGTCGGAAACGCCGCCGTCGCCGGAGCTCGAGTAAAGTCGCTCGACGTCCGCGCGGCGCGCGTCGACCTCCGACTGCGGGTTCCCGCGCTGCTTCACGTGATGCTCCCAGCCGAGCACCGTCGGTATCCCGGTCAACATGGAGACCCGGGAGAAGTCCTGGTACGACGCGCCGTGCGCTTCGAGAAGCACCGGGGTCCCCGGAACGGCGCGGCGCAGCCACTCGGCCGCCGCGTATTCGCCGGGTCGCCAGCTCTGCAGGTAACGCATTCCGTCCAGGGTGAACCGCCGTGCTTCCTGGGGGCGTGAGGGGTTTCCCGGAGCAAACAGCGCGCCGCGCACGATCGTGACCGATGTGAAGGCACCGGCCGCGAGAAGCACGACGAAAAGGGCGCGGACGACGGCCGGCCAGCGATCGAAGGAGCCGGTTCGTTTCGCCGATCCGAACACGAGGACCGCGGTCGAGACGGCGAGCAGCGGCCAGGCTTCGAAGTACAGCTTGAAGAAGGTGTTCATCCGATCGGAGATGAACGCCCTCTGCGTGAAAAGGACGAGAAAGAACGCGGTCGCGATCATGCCGGAGCTCAGACGGTCTTCGGGGCGCGGGAGCAATCGGACGATCGCGAACAAGAAGAGAAGGATCGCGGCGACGCAGAAGACGTCGACGGACACGATCCCGACCGAGAGCAGAACGCCGGCCGCCGGATACGGGAGCCATCGAAGCCGGGCGGTCCGTTCGTTCCGAGAGAGCGACTCCGAGACCGCCGCCGCCAGCCAGAAGAGCGCGAGGAAAAAGAACAGGCCGAAGTGAAGGAACACGTCCACCCCGCGCGCGGCCGGTTCCGCGTTCCGACCGAAACCGGGGGGGCCTCCGCCGCGCACCCAGAACGGAAGGACGAGCAGCACGGCGACCGCCGCGCTCGCCGCAACCGACATCGCCGTGAGCGCGAGCCTCTTCGACGGGGCGGTCGGCGTCCCGGAAAAGGATGCAATGATTCCCGTGAGAAGCAGGAGACCGCCGAGCAGCGGGATGTCCCAGGCGTTGGTAAGGGCCTGCGCCGCGATCGCAAGCCCGAGGCAAACCGAAGCCGAGAGCCGCGCCGAGAGCCCGGTGGCCAGACCGTGTGCGCGGAGAAACTGGAGCATGCCCGCCCCGACGAGAAGAAAGAGGGGGAGGGCGAGCAGATGCGCGTGGAGGTCCGCGAAGAGAAGGCTCCAGAGCGGATACTCGTTGATCGTGTCCGGCACGACCCGCGAGGTGGCCCAGAAGTAGTGCCAGTCGAACGGGCGCTTCCGAACGAGCCATTCCCGCAATCCGGACAGGTTGCCGAGAAGGACGACGAATGCGGCGCCGGTCAACCCCGCGCGAAGACTGTTTGCCCAGCTTCGGGCGAGTGAGAACGCTCCCTGCGCGATGACGCCTCCCAGCAGGCCGAACGCGAGGTTGAAGGTGTAGCGAGTCGAGAGTCCGGTCAGCAGGGTGAGGAACGCGACCGTCTGCTGGCCGAAGACGTAATACCCGAGCGGTGCGCCGGCGAACCACGGGTCGGACGGCGGGAGCGTGCGGCTT
>DASUAD010000612.1:0-8229 GCA_035763965.1 Thermoanaerobaculia bacterium
AAGCGGGAGTAGGTGGTCTCCATGAGGAGCGAGCAGTAACGCGACGTGTCGCCGCCCGGCACGATGTCGGGGGAGTAGTTCGACAGATAGGTCATCCGGTAGAACGGCGTTCCGGGGTTGGGGAAGTAGATCCAGTTCTTCGCCGACGGCGACGGCCGGCGCAGGCCGATGCCGACCGAGAAGAGTCGGTTGAACAGGAGCTTCTTCGTCGCAGCGCGGACCTCTTCGGGAGCGTGCCGAAGGCGCGCCACGAACGATTCGAGGGGAAGCGTCGTCAGGAGCTTTTCGTATCGCGCCGAGGAGCCGTCGGCGAACCGGATTTCCCGTCTGTCCTCGTCGACGCAGACCGCGCGCTTGCGGTAGCGGACCCGGTCCCCGATGTGGGGCAGCACCGCGAGCCACAGTCCGACCGTGCCCTTCGTCGCCGGGTAGCCGAACGTCGCGTTCGGGCCCCAGTCCACGTTCTGGGGAGCAAGCGTGGTCTCGAGCGCCTTCTTCCAGTCCACGACGCTCACCCGTTCGGCGATCCAGTAGAAGCCCATCTTCGACAACGGCGTCGCCCAGACCTTGAGGTTGTACGGGACCATGAAGTGCTTCGCGACTCCCGCGCCGAACTTCGCGTACACCCACTCCTCGAAGTTGCGGAACGCGCGGTCGCGGTCGATGGTCTGCGACTCGATCAGACCGATGAGGCACTCGATCATCGCCTCCTCCGGAAGAGAGGAGAGATGGTTCTGAAACGGATAACGGACGTAGCGGTCCTCGAACTTGATCCAGCTCTCGCGCTCGATCCGCCGCACGCCCTCTTTTCCGAGCATCTTCTCGAGGAAGTCGTTGAAGTAGGGATATCCCGAGAAGATGATGTGGCCCGAGACGTCCCACGTGTATCCCTTCGGATCCTCGAAGCTCGTCGCGAGGCCGCCGATGTGCCCGGCTCGTTCGAACACCTCGAAATCACCGACCCCGCGCTCGCGCAGCCGGTAGGCCGCACCGAGGCCGGTCGGTCCCGCTCCCAGGATCGTGATGGACGCCATTCGACCGACGGTTACCCGGCTTTGACCAGACGCTTCATCGCGTCCGCGCGTCGAATCTCGGCGCGCAGGTCGAACAGGTACCGAACGACGCGCGAGATCGTGCCGAGCATCTTCCACGGCCGGTGAATGCTCTGCCCCGCTTCGCGGGGGAAGTGGCGGACGACCACCTCCGCGACCTTCCAGCCCGCGATCCGGCAGCGGGCGAAGATCTCGTCGCCGACGAAGTTGATCCGGTGGCGGATCTCGATCCGGCGCGCGACGTCCTTCCGGAAGGCGCGACATCCGCCATTGATGTCGTGGAGAGGCGATCCCAGGATCCACCGTGACAGCGTGTTCAGCCCCTTCGAGAGGATGAGCCGGGGCCACGGGTCGTGCCGCTTCTGCTTCCACCCGAACACGACGTCGGCGCCCTGCGCGATCGCCTCGAGGAATCTCGGCGCGTCGGCCATCGTGTGCTGTCCGTCCCCGTCGACGACCATCACGACCTCTCCCGGAGTGTTGCGCAGGGCCGTCTCGGTGGCCACCGCGTATCCCTTGTTCCCGTCGTGGTGCACGACGGAGACCCTCGGGTCCCGGGCAGCGAGCGAGTCGGCGATCTCGCCCGTCCGATCGCGGCTTCCGTCGTTCACGACCAGCACGCGCCAATCGAGGCCGTCGACCGCCGAGAGCGAAGCCACCGCCTCCGCGACCGTCTTCTCGATCGAGCCCTCCTCGTTGTAGGCGAGGAAACCGACGCCGAGTCGCGGCTCCTTTTCAGTGGACATAGATGATCCATCCCGCGGCCGCCACCCACCCGAGCACGATGAGCAGAATCCACGGGTCGTCGATCAGGAGCGCCTGCGTCGGGTTTCCCCCGCCGCCGCGCCGGTACACGAGCCGGACGTACCGGGCGACGCCGAGAACGACGAACGGCACGGTCGCCGCGAGCGAGCGGCCCCCGTGCATGCGGATCGTGGAGGGAACGACGGTGTACGCGGAGTACGCCGCGACGGTCGTCAACGCCGTGACGACGAAGAGGAAGTCCAGCCCTTCGTGGCGATACGCCGCCAGCACCGGGCGATGCTCGGAGGACGAGATCTGGCCGGCGTGCTGCAGCTCCCACTGGCGCTTTCCGATGACGAGAAACAGCGCGAGGAGGTAGGCGCAACCCATCAGGAAGCTCGACGCCGCGAGGCCGGCGAGCGCCGCGCCCGCGAGAGCGCGAAGCGGAAGCCCGGCGGCGACGATGAGCGCTTCGAGGAACGGAATGCCCTTCAACCAGAGGGAGTAGGCAAGCATCAAACCCGCATAGATCGCGCACCAGAGCCCGAAGCTCCGGGAGAGCGCGAACGCCCCTGCAAGACCTCCGATCCCGAGCACCGCTGCCGTTGCGACCGCAACACCGACCCTGAGTTCGCCGGCGGCGAGCGGACGACGCCGCTTGACCGGATGCGAGCGATCCCGCTCCCGGTCCATGACGTCGTTGACCAGGTAGATCGCACTCGTCACCGCACAGAACACGACGAATCCCGCGGCGGCGAGCCACCAGCCGCGCAGAGAAGCGAGTTGCCCGCCGAAGAGAAACGGCAGCGGGACGACGAGGTTCTTGACCCACTGGGCGGGACGCATGGAGACGAGGAGCCCCGGAAGCGCGCGCGCTCCCGGCCGGGAGACGACCGCATGGCGTTCGCTCGGATTCGTAACGGCCATTCGAGTCATTGTAAGGGAGAAGGCGGATGCGTCTCCGCTATGGACTCCCGTCTCCGGCAGTTACAATCGCGGCGGGGCGCCCCTTCCCACGGAGGTCTCTTGCCGGTCACCGGTACGCTCATCGAAGGCAAGTACGAAATCCTCGCGAAGATCAAGGAAGGTGGGATGGGGACCATCTACAAGGTCCGCCACCGCCTGCTCGACGAGGTGCGGGTGGTCAAGGTCATGCGCCCGCAGATCGGCGCCGACGAGGAGCTGAAACGGCGTTTCACGCAGGAGGCGAAGACCGCCACCCGCCTGAAGCATCCGAACATCGGCGCCATCCTCGACTTCGCGCTCGATTCGGACGGGATGGCGTACATCGTCATGGAGTACATCGACGGCGTCAACCTGACCGAGCTGCTCCACGCTTCCGGACCCCCCGGGCTTCCGTTGACGCTCGAGATCGCGCACCAGTCTCTTCTCGCGCTCGGATTCCTTCACCGCAAGAACGTCGTGCATCGCGACGTGGCGCCCGACAACCTGATGTTGACCCGCAACGAGGAGGGGGGCGCGCAGATCAAGCTGATCGACCTCGGTATCGCCAAGCCGCTCGACAAGACGATCGAGATGACCTCGACGGGCGTCTTCCTCGGGAAGTTGAAGTACTCGTCGCCCGAACAGCTCGGCGGGCTCGAGGCCGGGGAGACTCTCGACGGCCGCAGCGACGTGTACTCGCTCGGCGTCGTGATGTACGAGCTGCTCACCGGCCAGCTCCCCTTTTCCGGAGAGTCGCCCCGCGAGCTCTTCGCGGCGCACCTCTTCAAGGACCCGATTCCCTTTCCGGTGACCGATCCGGGAGGCCGCGTGCCGGAGCCGGTGCGCGCCGCCGTTCTCAAGGCGATCGAGAAGCAACGGGCGCGCCGCTATCAGTCGGCGGAGGAATTCGATCGGGAAATCATCGCGCTCAAGCACAAGCTCGGACTCGCGCAGGATCCGGACGCGACACACCGCCTCCTGGCAAGCGTTCGCGAGTCGCACGACGTCGGGCTGGCGTCCATCACACCGAGCGCTCAGGACCGACTCGATCGCCACTTTCTCGCCCAGGGAACGCCGACGCCGGCCTCGGCGCCGCCGACGACCTCGCTCTCCTCCCCCGGCCGCACCGTCGGCGAGTGGGAAGAGACCGTCGCCGCTGCGATCCCGGAGGCGCCGCGCCGTCGGAGGAGACCGCCGGTTGCGGCCTTCGTGCTGGGGGGAGCCGGTCTCGTGATCGCGGGCGTCCTCGTCGTCAACCGCGGCGCCTCCAGCCCCGCACAGAGGGACGTCTCGCCACCGTTGGAGGCGCCCCGGACCACCGCCGCCCCCGTCGCCATCGTTCCGCCGACCGCCGGCACCGACGCCTCGCCGGTTCCGCCTCCGACCGTCTTCGCCGCCCAAGAGCCGACCGCTCCACCGCGAGCCGAAGAGCCATCGCGCGAGGTGAGCGATCGCCTGCGGCGGGCGGCAGACGGCGCCCGAAGTGAAACGCGGACGGCGCGCGGGGCCGCCGAGCGAGCTCGGGCGCCCGAAGTCGCGCCGGCGCTATTCGACTCCGCGCGCCGGAAGGAGAAGGAAGGGCAACGCCTTCTCGGCGCCGACCGGTACGCGTCGGCGCTCGCGGCCTTCGAATCGGCGGCGGCTCTCTTCCGTCAGGCGGAGAGCTGGTCGCGCATGGCGCCGGTCCGCCCGGCGGAGCGAGTCGCCTCAATCCCCCCGACGCGCGAGCCGGCGCCTTCCGAGCCCGTGAAGCCGGCGCCTTCCGAGCCCGTGAAGCCGGCGCCGACCGCGGCGCCCGTCGTCGTCGAGCCGCGGCCGGTCCCCGTCAAACCGAGCGAAGTGCAGAAGGTCCGCTCGGAGGAGGAGAAGGTCCGTGATGCGATCGCGCAGTACGTCGAGGCCCAGAACTCGCTCGACGTCGGTCTCTATGCTCGGATCTACCCGGCCCTGTCGGGGGAGCGGCGGCGGATGGTGGAGCAGGCTTTCGGGAACCTGAAATCACAGACGCTCGAGCTCGACATTCAGCGGATCTCGGTCAGCGGCTCCCACGCGGAGATCGTCGGGTTCGAGCGCCGCCTGGCGGTGCCGCGCATCGGCAGCGAGCAGCGCGATGCGCGCGAGCGCACGATCCGCCTCGAAAAGCGTGGGGACGCGTGGGTGATCACGGAGCTACGGTAGACGGGAGACGGGAGACGGTAGACGAGGTCAAGCGTGCTCCGTCTTCCGTCTTCCGTGTTCGGTAAACCGGGGACAGACCACGGTTTCCACAACCGCTTCTCATTCCCCGCGCCTGGCGGGAAACCGTGGTCTGTCCCCTCAGAAGCTGTAATCCACCGCCACCAGCGGAGAGAAGTCGTCCTGCAGCCCCCTCTTGTTCAGCCGGAAGAGGCCGTTGATCGTCAGCAGGAAGTTTCCGAACGGGTTGATCTTGACGCCGACGGACCCCAGGAGCGAGTTGGAGTCGCCCTCCTCGGCGATCAGGCGCGGGAACGTCGCGGTCACGATCGTGGGCGGCCCGTTCGGATCCGTATTCGTGTTCGCCTGGAACGTCGTATTGACGACCCGCACGGTTTTGGAGCTCAGGAAGTCCCGTCCGAGCACGTCCGCGGCGATCGTCATCCGGGGGCTCACCGCCCAGTCGAATCCGGCGGTGTAGGAGACCTCGTCCGGGATCTCCCCCGCGTCTCCCGTTCCCGTCGACCACGTGTACCCGGCGTTGACGTGCGGCGAGAACGTGCCCAGATGGAGCGAGCCGATCACGAATGTCTTCGCCTGGGTCGCGCCGGTTCCGAGCAGGTCCCGCTCCTCCCCGGTCGGTAACCTCAGGTCCTCGGCGACGGAAAGCGCCCCCCGATCGCCCCGGAGGAGGCGGAGCTTCCCCCGGAGCAGGATGTCCCCGACTCCTCTGGCGCTCCCGCTCTGCCGGAACGTTTCCGCGGTTGTGCCGTTGAGGAACCGGTGGATGTCCGGGGCCACCGTGCCGGTCGCGAGCCGCTCGATGGACGCATCGGTCTGCGCCTGGAGGTCGACGGAGACGAGAGGGACGGCGAGACCGAGATCGAGGCGGTCCGACACGCCGTAACTCACGACGAGCGCGGTGATGTCGGTCTCGATCTTCACGAACAGCGCCGCCGTGATCACGTCCCCTTCGACGAACGGCTCGAGATTGCTCATGTCCTCGTTGACGTCCTGGTGCGTGAAGACGAGCCGCACGTCTCCGTCCCGAAGTGACAGATCGTCGATGCGATCGAACGTGTAGTGGCTGTAGTTGATCCCGATGTTGAACTTGCCCTTACCGATCGTGTCGGCGCGCTCGGCGTACACGGGGCCGAAGCTGTCGGACGTGCGCGTGAACACGCCCAGAGCCGGATCGAACCGGTATGTGAAACCGCCCGCGGACGAAGCGATCGGGAAGGACGAGAGCTGATTGGCGACGGCGGCGCTGAACTGACTGAGCGCCAGGAACTGCGGGGAGTCCTGGCCGATGAAGTGAGCGACGTGGCTCGGGCCGCTGGTCGGCGGAGCCAGCGTGATGCCCTCTCGCAGAAACTCGGTCAGAAGGTCGCGCAGGTTGAACGCCTGGGCGCGGACCAGGGTCGGCGCAGCGAGGAGCGCGAGGGCGAGGGTCGTGAGCCGGCGAAGGAGCATGGAGCCTCCGTAGGGAATGAGCGCGATTCTACCGGCGCGGTCAGCCGACGACGAACCCCTCCTCTTTCTGCATCGCGACGTTCATTGCGAACGCCGCCTTCGCGCCCTCGGCGGCCGCCACGATCGCGAGCTGCACGTCGCGCGATGCGTCTCCCGCGACGTAGAGCCCCGGCACGCCGGTTTCCTCGAGTCGGTTCGTCTTCACCGCGCCTTTGCGCGTGAACCGGCATCCGAGCCGGCGGGGCAGATCGCAGGCCGGCTCCTGTCCCGTCGAGAAGAAGAGCGCGGCCCTCGCGAGCCGTTCGCCTCCGGCGAAGACGACGGCGAGACCGTTTCGGCGCGGCTCGAACGCCGAGATCTTCTTCTCGACGAGCCGCACGCCGTTCTTCGCCAGCCTCCGCCGTTCGGAGGCGCGGAGCCGGGCGGAGCCGTTCGACACCAGGACGACGTCCCCGCTCCACGTCCGCAGCGAGAGCGCGAGCCCCATCCCCGAGCGCCCGCGCCCGTAGACGGCGAGCGGACGATCCGAAACCTCCCAGGCGTCGCAGTACGGACAGTGGAAGATCCTCCGGCCGTAGAGCTCGTCTACACCCTCGACCGGCGGAAGGCGATCCACGACGCCGGTCGCGATCAGAAGCGCGCGGGCCGAGGCCCGTCGGCCGTTCGCGAGAACGACCTCGAACCCCGGATTGGTCCGTCGCGCGTCGATGACCTCGCCGCGGACGAGCTCGACGCGGTATCGCGAGAGCTGTCGGCAGCCGATCGCAACGAGCTCGCGGGGGCGAACGCCGTCGCGGGTCAGG
This sequence comes from Thermoanaerobaculia bacterium, assembly GCA_035763965.1. GTDB lineage: Bacteria > Acidobacteriota > Thermoanaerobaculia > UBA5066 > Gp7-AA6 > Gp7-AA6. The sequence continues at coordinate 7,193 of DASUAD010000612.1, forward strand.
AATCCATGCAGTGCGCGGGAGACTGCGTTGCGGGGGCGGCCCGAGTCGCAGAGCAGCACCCGGCGACGACAGCGTCCGAGGACGAGCGCCGCCGAAAGACCGGCCGGACCCCCGCCGACGATGATCGCGTCGTAGGCGCGAGAACGCGTCGGCGACCCGCCCGTCCTGTCGCTCTTCAACGCGGGGTTGGCGTCGGCGTCGGCCGTGACGAGGAGAAGTACCGGTCGAACACCCGCGCGGCAACAGGCGTCGCCGTTCGGGCGGGAGGACTCTCGACAGCCGCGGCCGCCGCGGGGTGCGAAGGACTCGCGGTCGGCGCCGGTCCGGCGGCAGCGGTCTCGCCCGCAGCCGGGATGGCGGCGCGCGGCGAACCGCTCCCCGCCAGCGCGTCGAGCAGCGGCGCGATCGACTCACTCCCGCCGAGCAGAATCAGCGCTCCTCCCGATCCCCCCTCCCGGAGTTTCTCCGCGAGGGGCGAGCCGCGAGGGAGCAGGATGGCCTTCGAGGTCTTCCTTCGTTCCATCAGGAACGCTTCCTCGGCGCGCCCGGACTCCCCTTCGACGAGGACGAGGACTTCCGCTTCAGGAGCCCGGGCGAACGAACGATCCACCAGCATCTCGAAGCCGCCCTCCAGGACGACGCGATCGGAGTCCGCGACGAGCAGAGCGTGCCTCGGCGCGCGCACGGCCGAGCGAAATCTCTCGACCACCGCCAGCTTCGACCCGGGAGGGACGATCAGGAGGACGGGACGGGCGGGAGGCGGCCCGGCTCCCTGAAGGGCGAGAAGGGTCGAGACGAGCCCGAGCGGCACCACCACGAGGAATGACCCGAGAATGAGGGGTCCCGGGAGGCGGGGGCGACGAGCTTCTCGCAACATTGCCGGGGCGCAAGCGTAACAGCACCAAGGAAGTCGCGGGGACAGGTCCAGCGGACCTGCACCCGCAACAGTTCTCGCGGGGACAGGTCCAGCGGACCTGCACCCGCAGCAGTTCATCTGATTGACCTCCCGCGGGATGCCGAAATAAAGTCGAAGGGTC
>DASUAD010000613.1:0-2524 GCA_035763965.1 Thermoanaerobaculia bacterium
CTGGCGCCCCCCGGTCCGCCCGATTAGAGTTCCGGCCGAGTGGCCGACCGAACCGATCCGCCGCCGCGTGCCGGACGCCGTCCGCTGCCCCGCCACACGAAGATCCTCTTCGGCCTCATCTTCGGGCTCGTCGCGGGGCTCCTCGTCCACGAGATGGCCGGCGACGCGCCCTGGGTCCTCTGGACGGTCGCAAACGTCGCGTATCCGGTGGGCCAGATCTTTCTGCGCCTGATCTTCATGATCGTGGTTCCGCTCGTCTTCTCCTCGCTCGTGCTCGGAGTGCTCGAGCTCGGCGACGTCCGGAAGCTCGGCCGGATCGGGCTGAAAACTCTCGCCTATACCCTCTTCGCGAGCGGGATTTCAGTGGCCATCGGGATCGGGATGGTGAACTTCTTCCGGCCCGGCGCGGGGGTCGACCCCTCGGTGCGGGCGGAGCTCTCGAGCTCCTTCGCCACCCAGTCCCAAAAAGCGATCGAGAACGCGCAGAAGGCGCAGAGCTGGGTGGACAGCTTTCTGTCGCTCCTCCCCAGCAATCCCTTGAAATCGGCGGTCGAGGCCATGACCGGCGAGATGCTCGCGCTCATGGTCTTCGCGCTCTTCTTCGGTGTCGCTCTCGCCCGGATCCGGGACCCGAAGTCCGAGCCTCTCGTCGACGTTTTTTCGGCGATCCAGCGGATCTCGATGAAGATCGTCGACTGGGCGATGGCGCTCGCGCCGATCGGCGTGGCGGCGCTCATGTTCTCGCTGACCGCCCGGGCCGGGTTTTCCGTCGTGCCCCGGCTCGGCGGCTACACCCTCGTCGTGGTTGGCGGCCTGGCGATCCAGATGTTCGTCGTCTATTCCGCGGTCCTGAAAGGACTCGCGGGCGTTCCGCCGGTCGAGTGGTTCTTCCGATGCCGGGAGGTCATCCTGACGGCGTTCTCGACCGCATCGTCGAACGCCACGCTTCCCACGAGCCTCCGGGTTTCGGAGGAGAACCTCGGAATCCCGCAGCGGATCGGCAATTTCGTCCTGACCGTGGGCGCGACCGGAAACCAGAACGGAACGGCGCTTTTCGAAGGCGTGACGGTGCTCTTCCTCGCCCAGGTCTTCGGAATCCACCTGACCCTGTCGCAGCAGGTGACCGTCGTGATCATGTCGATACTCGCGGGCGTCGGTACGGCGGGCGTGCCGGGAGGGTCGCTCCCGCTCATCGTGATCGTTCTTCAGACAGTCGGGATCCCCCCGGAGGGAATCGGGATCATCCTCGGGGTCGACCGTTTTCTCGACATGTGCCGGACGACCCTGAACGTCGTCGGAGACCTCGTCTGTGCGACTTTCGTGGCCCGCTCCGAACGGGAGCTGCGTTTTCCCTCGACAAGTGCGGCCGCGATCGTGGCCGACGCGTAAAAACCGTGACAGGCGGCACAGACAGGGGCCAGGAACAGGAGACGACAATGGTTTATCGGGCGGTTCTTCTCATGGCTCTCCCTTTTCTCCTCCTCGGCGCCACGCCGGCGAAGCGACAGGCGAAAGTGTCCCCGGCCGCGGCGAAGGCTTCCGCCGCCGCGAAGGACCTCGCGAAGTTCCTCGACGAGGAGTGGGAGTGGAGGCTCCGCGAGAACCCGGAACGGGCGACTTATCTGGGCGACTCGCGCTACAACGACCGCCTGACGGACCTCTCGTTCGAGGCGATCGAGCGCCGCAACAAGCATGACCAGGACGCCCTCGCGCGCCTCAAGAAGATCGACCGGGAGGTTCTTCCGGAGGAGGACCGTCTCTCCTACGACCTGTACCGGAGACGGCTCGAGATCGCGATCGAAGGCCAGCGGTTCCCGACGGAGCTCATGCCGATCAACCAGCAGGACGGCGTCCACAAGGACTTCGCCATCCTGACGACGATCACCCCTTTCCGCACGGTGAAGGACTATCGCGACTACCTCGCCCGGCTCTCGGCCTTTCAAAAGCAGATCGACCAGACGATCGCGCTCATGGAGCGCGGCGGACAGAAGGGCTGGGTCCAACCAGCGGTTCCGCTCCGCGACGTCGGAGACGCGATTCGCGCGCAGATCAGCTCCGACCCGGAGAAGAGCGTCCACTGGAAGCCCTTCGAGAAGTTTCCCGACGGCGTGCCCGAGCCGGATCGGGAAGCGCTGCGGATCGAGGGGCGCCGCCGGATCGCAAACGACGTCTTTCCCGCGTACTTGAAGCTCTATGCGTACTTCACCCGCGACTACCTGCCGGCGGCGAAGAAGGAGATCGGCGCCTGGGCGCTCCCCGACGGCGAGGCGTACTACGCGTACGCGATCCGAGTGCACACGACGACGAACCGCACGGCAAAGGAGATCCATGACATCGGTCTCGCCGAGGTCGCGCGGATCCGGCGCCAGATGGAAGACATCATCAAGAAAGTCCGCTTCAAGGGAAACTTCGACGGCTTCGTGAAGTTCCTCCGCACGGATTCCCGCTTCTACTACAAGAGCGCGGCGGACCTGCTCGAAGGTTACCGGGACATCTGCAAGAGAATCGATCCCGAGCTGATCAA
>DASUAD010000614.1:0-2296 GCA_035763965.1 Thermoanaerobaculia bacterium
CGGACGATCTGTCTCCCGATGCCCGGAACGTGATGCGGCAATCGCTCGGCGGGCTGCTCTGGTCGAAGCAGTTCTATCACTTCGTCGTCAAGGACTGGCTCGAGGGCGATCCGGCCTTCCCGCCCCCGCCTTCCGAGAGGCGGGGAGGACGCAACGCGGATTGGCCGCAGCTGTTCAACCGCGACGTCATCTCCATGCCCGATACGTGGGAGTACCCCTGGTACGCGGCGTGGGACCTCGCCTTCCACATGGTCCCGTTCGCGCGGATCGACCCGCAGTTCGCCAAGGAGCAGCTCGTCCTGTTCCTCCGCGAGTGGTACATGCACCCGAACGGCCAGATCCCGGCGTACGAGTTCGCCTTCTCGGACGTGAACCCGCCGGTGCACGCGTGGGCGGCGTGGCGAATCTACAAGATGACCGGGGAGCGGGGTCTGCGAGACCGGGTCTTCCTGTCGCGGGTCTTCCAGAAGCTCATCATCAACTTCACATGGTGGGTCAACCGGAAGGACGCCGAAGGGAAGCACATCTTCTCCGGCGGCTTCCTCGGCCTCGACAACATCGGTGTCTTCGACCGCTCGAAGCCGCTGCCGACCGGCGGTCACCTCGAGCAGGCGGACGGCACCGCGTGGATGGCGTTCTACGCCGCGACGATGATGTCGATCGCGCTCGAGCTCTCGCGCGACAACCCGGCGACCGAGGACGTGGCCTCCAAGTTCTTCGAGCACTTCGTCGCCATCACCGACGCGATGAACTCGCTCGGCGGGCACGGCCTGTGGGACGAGGAAGACGGCTTCTACTACGACCAGCTCCACGTCGACGGCCACACGGTCCCGCTGAAGGTGCGCTCGCTGGTCGGCGCGATCCCGCTGATCGCCGTGGAGGTCCTGGATTCCGAGCTCGTCGAGCGCCTCCCCGGGTTCCGGCGCCGGCTCGACTGGTTCCTGAGGAACCGCCGCGACCTCGCGCGACAGATCAGCTACATGGAGACGCGTGAGGGAGGCGTGAAGATGCTCCTGGCCCTCCCCTCGAAGGAGCGCCTGGTCCGCGTCCTCCGCTACCTCCTGGACGAAGGCGAGTTCCTCTCGCCGTACGGGCTGCGCTCGGTGTCCCGTTACCACCGGGAACATCCCTACGTCCTCGAGTTCGGCGGTGAGCAGCACCGGGTGGACTACGACCCCGCCGAGGGCACGTCGGGGCTGTTCGGGGGGAACTCGAACTGGCGGGGGCCGATCTGGCTCCCGATCAACTTCCTCGTCGTCGAGGCGCTGGAGCGCTACCACTACTACTACGGCGACTCGCTGCGGGTCGAGTGCCCGACCGGCTCGGGGAACCTCCTGACGCTCCAGGAGGTCGCGTCGGAGATCTCCCGGAGGCTCTCGAGGATCTTCCTCGCCGACGAGCGCGGGGCCCGCCCGGTGCACGACGGCGATCCGCGCTACGGCGAGGATCCCCACTTCAAGGACCTGATCCTGTTCTACGAGTACTTCCACGGCGACACGGGTCGGGGCGTGGGTGCCTCGCACCAGACCGGCTGGACCGCGCTCGTCGCGAAACTCCTGGAGAAAGGCGCTAGACTCGGCGCCCCATGACGAACACCTTCGACGGGACGATCACACGGAACTTCGAGCAGGGGAGCCGGCGCGAGTGGCTCGAGGCGAACGGGCTCGGCGGCTGGGCTTCGGGCACCCTCTCGGGCGCCCACACCCGCCGCTACCACGGGCTCCTCGTGGCGGCGACGAAGCCTCCGGTCGGGCGCCAGGTCCTCCTGTCCAAGCTCGCCGAGACCCTGGTCGCCGGCGACCGGCGCATCGAGCTGGACGCGAACGCGTACCCCGGGACCGTGCATCCCCGCGGCTTCGAGCATCTCGTCGAGTTCGCGCTGACCCCCTTCCCGACGTTCACCTACGCCGCCGGCGGCGTCCGGCTCCGCAAGACGATCACCGCGGTCCACGGCGAGAACACGACGGTCGTGGTCTACGAGCTCCTGGAGGCGGACGAGGAGGTCGAGCTCGAGCTGCGGCCGCTCGTCGCCTACCGCGACTACCACGCGCTGCAGCACGCGAGCGACGCCATCGGCTTCGCGAACGCCTCGTTCCGTGACGGGGTGTTCCGGGCGCGGCCGTACCTGGGCATGCCGGAGCTCGTCCTGTCGATCCCGGGCGCGCGGTTCGCTCCGCGGCCCGACTGGTACTACCGCTTCGAGTACGCGCTCGAGCGCGAGCGCGGCCTCGACGCCCTCGAGGACCTCTTCTGCCACGGCGTCTTCCACCGGCCCCTCCGGGCAGGAGAGCGGCTC
>DASUAD010000615.1:0-3455 GCA_035763965.1 Thermoanaerobaculia bacterium
GTCATCCCCCGCCCGGTGAGAAGGAGCTTTTTCACGGGAAGAGAAAGCTATCAGCTGTCGTGCTATGTTGCCCCGTTTTGCGGACTTCCGCTCGATGAAAGTCGCAGCCGTCCTCGGCGGCCAGTGGGGCGACGAGGGGAAGGGGAAAGTCGTCGACCTCCTCTCCGATCGCTTCGACGTGGTCGCGCGGTATCACGGCGGGCACAACGCGGGGCACACGGTCAAGTTCGCGGACCGTCACTTCGCGCTCCACCTCCTGCCCGCCGGGATCGTGCGCGGAACGACGTCGATCATCGGGCCCGGAGTGGTGGTGAACCCCGACGCGCTGCTCGCCGAGATCGCGTCGGTCGAGGAGGCGGGGATCGGCGTGGCGGGAAAGCTCCTTCTCTCCGATCGAGCGACGCTCATTCTTCCGTGGCACCGCCTCCTCGACGCGGCGCGCGAGAAGGCCGCGGGCTCGGGGAAGCTCGGGACGACGCTCCGCGGGATCGGTCCGGCCTACGAGTCGCTCGCCTCGCGCAAGGCGGTGCGGGTCGCGCACCTCGCTCGTCCCGAGATTCTGCGCGCCCGACTGGCGGAGATTCACGGCGAACTCGGGAAGCTCCTCGCGAGCTACGGAATGGAGGAGGTTCCTCTGCCCGACAGGGTCCTCGAGTCTCTCGCGCGCGCGGAGGAAAAGCTGCGTCCCCACGTTGCCGACACGGGACGGTGGCTGCGCGATCATCTGGCCCGCGGCGGCACGCTCCTCGCGGAAGGCGCGCACGGCGCGATGCTCGACGTGTCGGCCGGGACGTTTCCGTACGTGACGTCCTCGTGCTGCACGGCGGCGGGAGTCGCGGCCGGCCTGCACGTCGCCCCGCGCACCGTCGAGTCGGCGGTCGTCGTGCTGAAGGCCTACACGACCCGCGTCGGCGGGGGCCCGTTTCCGACCGAGCTCCTCGACGCGACCGGTGAATTCCTTCGGGCTCGCGGAAACGAGTACGGGACCTCGACGGGGCGCCCTCGCCGCACGGGCTGGTTCGACGCGGTGGTCGGAAAGCTCGCGGTCGATCTTTCCGGCGCCGACGCGGTCGCGATCACGAAGCTCGACGTGCTGGACGATCTGGACGAGATCCCCGTCTGCGTCGGATATCGCCTGGACGGCCACGACACTTCGGAAGTGCCGACTCTCTGCGAGGACCTCGCGCGCGTCGAGCCGCGGTTGGAGACGCGGAAGGGATGGAAGACGACGACGACCGGCATCAACCGCTTTCGCGACCTCCCCGCCGCCGCGCGCGAGTACGTCCGATTTCTCGAGGAGTGCTGCGGCGCACCGGCCCTTCTCGTCTCGACCGGCCCGCGCCGCGAAGAGACGATCTGGTGCGAGGACCTGGACCTGTATTCGGCGCTGCCGCCCGTGTCGCGCTGACCGCGCTCCTCTTCCGTATACTTCCAGTCCGCCGGGCCGTTAGCTCAGTCGGTAGAGCATTGGCCTTTTAAGCCAGTGGTCCTGGGTTCGAGTCCCAGACGGCCCACCAATGGAGCTAATCCGCCGGAACCCGCGCCTCGAGCCTGCTCAGCCGCGCCTTGAGCTCCTCGATCTCGGCCTTCTCCCGCTCGATCGTCATCTTCTGCGCCTCCGCGATCCGGTGCTGCTTTTGGACCTCATTCAAGAGCAACGCATTGACTAGGTGATAGCGCACGGTCTCGGGCCGGCCGTCGCGGTCGTAGGCGACCAGGTCCGGATAGACATCGGCCACTTCCTCGGCGATCAGGCCGTACTGGGCGAGTCCCGTCGGATCGATCTGCGTCGTGTACTTGAAGGCAACCGGCCGCAGCCTCATCAGGCCGTCGCTTTCGTGAGCGATTTCCCGGATGTCTTCCTTGACGTCCCGTGAGGACGGCGCAACGCCGAGCTGTCCGGAGTTACTGACCAGAACGGGAACACCGGTGACACCTGTCCCATTGATCCCGGCAAGGAAAGTCGCCATATGTGTTCCGACCGTTCCGATCCGGATCGCATTCGACTCGCCCGCAACCCCGGAGTTCCCGATGCAGATGTTGTTGTTTCCGGTCGTGAGGTTGGAGCCGGCCTCGCTGCCGATGCCGATGTTGTTGGAGCCTGTACTGATCTCGAGAGCGCCTCTTCCGTCGGCGGTGTTTCCGACGCCCGTCGAGTTGAAAGAGAGTGCGAAGAACCCCGTGGCCGTGTTGCCGCTGCCCATGGAATTCTCGCTCAGCGCGAATGCCCCGGTGGCCGTGTTTTCGTTGCCAGTGGTGTTGTTGAGGAGGGCGACGGACCCCGTGGCCGTGTTGTCGTTGCCCGTGGTGTTGCCGACGAGCGCCGCGATACCGGTGGCGGTGTTGCCTCCGCCCGTCGCGTTACTGGCGAGCACGCTCTGTCCGAATCCGGTGTTGAAGTTGCCGGTCATCGTGAAGTTGCCCGCGTTCAGACCGAGAAACGTGTTCCCGATGCCGATCCCAGCCGGGGCGTAATAGCCGTTGGTGTCGATGATGACGTGGGTCGAGTGGCTGACGTTGACCGTGATACCGCCGCCAGAACCCAGAGGCACGGTCGCCGCGTTGGCGATCGTCTGGCCCGCCTGGTAGTTCAGGATCGAGACGGGAGGCACGACGCCTCCCTGCGGAAAGGCCAGGAGAAACGCCCCGGGCGGAGCCGAAGGCGCACCGGTGACCGTGACGTTCAAAGAGACCGCCTGGGCGGTAGCCGGGATGCCGCAGGTTGACGGCAAGGTGTAATCGCGCGCCTCGCCGTCGGCAAATATCCCGCCCTGGATCGGAGCCCCGTTGCCCCGGGTGTCGAGGATGCGGCAGGGCGCAATGCCGATGAAGGGCAACGGAGACGTCGGCAACGCCTCGACCCCTTCCATCCGGACGCCACCCTCCCCCTGCCGCACGGAAACCGGCCGTGCCCGCGGGTTCCAGTAGGGCTGAGTCGGCCAATTGGCAATCTTCCCGGCCACGAGAGACTGGTCAGGCCCCTGCTGGCCATGGGTGGGGGAAACTGAGAGAGCGAAAGCCGCGACGATGACGGAAAGACGATGGGCAGATTTCACACTTCCTCCTTGGCGGCGCGCCGACCGGCGATGTTCCTGCCCTGTCGGTGGAACTCCTTGATGGGGAGGACACGGGCCGGCATCGGGGGGTCTTAAGGGCACGTGGCGTGCCCGGGCTCCTTCAAGCCAGCTCGGAGGGACGCATCCAACTGAATGGCATCGAGTTGGGAGATCGGAACCCGGGCGAATCCGACGGAGACCGCGCGGGGGGACCGTGCCGGTCTGTTGGGAGAATGCCAAGCGGATGGCACAGGGCGAGACCACCTGCGGTCGGCCTGCGAGCCCCGGAGTCCCCGCCCCCCGTCGTCGCCAGTCGGCGCCCGAGCGGCGAGAGTTCCCGGATCTCGTCGACGTCGCGCGTCGAGCTGTCTGTTTCCTGGGCACCGTCGCGAATTTGTC
>DASUAD010000616.1:0-12480 GCA_035763965.1 Thermoanaerobaculia bacterium
AACGGAAAACGAAAAAAGGAAAACGTGGGCGCCCGCGGCCTCCCGTCGTTTCCCGTTTTCCGTTTTCCGTTTTACGGCTTCGAGAAAAGCGGCGCCCCCGTGCGCGCCGGCACCTTCGACCGCGCCGCATTGGCTGTCTCCCAGAACCGCAGAAAGTTCTCCCCGAGGACTCCCCGGATCTCCTCTTCGGAGTGACCGCGCCGAAGGAGTTCCTCCGTGATCACGGGAAGCTTGGAGACGTCTTCGAGTCCCTCGGGCGGGTCCTCGATGCCGTCGAAGTCGGTCCCGAGTCCGGCTGCGTGCGGTCCTCCGACTTTCAGGACCCGCTCGATGTGGTCGACGACCGCACCCCAGGACGCGCGCCGGGTCTGGATCGTGTTCAGGAGCTTCCCCGCCTCCTCCTGGGCTTTCTTCGGATCGTCCTTGTGCTTCCGTGCGATCTCGGCGAACTGCGGCGCGAGCGCCGCGCGCTTCGCGACGAAGTCATCGACCACCTGCTGGTCGAGAAAGATCGACCCGATGTTGACCATCACCACTCCCCCGGTGGCCGCGATCGAGCGGATCTGATCGTCGGTCAGGTTGCGAGGAATGTTCGAGAGCGCACGGCACGAAGAGTGCGAAGCGAAGACCGGCGCCCGGGATGTCTCGAGGACGTCGGAGATCGTGTCGTCGGAGACGTGGGAGACGTCGACGAGCATCCCGAGCCGGTTCATTTCGAGGACGACCTCGCGGCCGAGGTCGCTCAAGCCGCCGTGCACCGCGTATTTCTTCGGATCGAAGTCGTGGCGCCAGAAGGAGCCCGAGGAATCCGCCCAGTCGTTCGTGTTCGTGTGCGTGAGCGTCATGTACCGCACGCCCAGGCGATAGAACGCGGCGAGCGCGCCGAGGGAGTTCTCGATCGCGTGCCCCCCCTCCACTCCGATGAGCACTCCGATCCTGCCTCTGCGCTTGGCGTCGCGGATACCCGCCGGCGAGTCCGCGAACACGAGCTCGGGATGGTCCGCCACGAGCTTGTGAACGACCGAGATCTCTTCCAGGGCCTTCTTCGCGGAGCCTCCGGACTCTGCGAAGCCCGCCGGAACGTATGCGGCGAAGAAGGGCGCCGTGACCCCGCCCTCCTGGAGCCGGGGGATGTCGACGTGGCCGGTCGAAAGTCGTTTCCCGATGTCGGTCCAGCCCTTCTCCTCGAGCCAGTAGGGGACGTCCTGGTGGGTGTCGACCACGATCGCGCTCCTGTGGAGCCGAAGAGCGCGTGCGTGGAGATCCCCCTCCCTTTCGGCGCGCGGCGTTGCGCCAACCGCGAGGAAGAGCAGCGGAAGAAGAAGCGATTTTTTCATGGCGCGAGAGGCTACCATCCGTCGGCGTCGTTCGCTTCGGGACCCGCGGTCCGCGCCGGCGAGCGGCTCGCCAACTCCGGCTCGACCGCTCGCCTGGTCCCTCAGCTCCGCCGCCTCCCGCGGCGCGAGGCTCCTCCCTCGATTACCTCGGGAGACTCCTCGCGCCGCGACCTAGAGGCTCCCCGCCGCGAATCGGAGAGTTCTGGCGCCGCGAGTTTGGGAGATACCATCCGATATGCGCGAACCTCCCCGTTATCTGCCGCTCGAGTTCGAACGCCTTCCCGAAGACGAGGCGAGGCGACGATCCGACGAGTTCCTGTCGCGGATCGCGAAGAGGCGCACCGTTCGCGACTTTTCCGACGAGCCGGTCCCGTGGGATCTCGTGCGCAACGCGATCCGCGCTGCCGCGACGGCTCCCTCCGGCGCGAACCGCCAGCCCTGGCGGTTCGTCGTCGTCTCCGACCCCGCGATCAAGCGCGAGATCCGCCGGGCCGCGGAGGCCGAGGAAAAGGAGAGCTACGAGCGGCGGATGCCGGAAGAGTGGCTCGAGGCGCTGGCGCCCCTCGGCACCGACTGGCACAAACCGTTTCTCGAGACCGCGCCATATCTGATCGTCGTATTCAAGATGGATTTCGAGCCGGCCGCCGGTGGAGTCGACGACGGCACGGCCGTCAGGAAGAAGAATTACTACGCGTCCGAATCCGTCGGGATCGCGTGCGGGTTCCTCCTCGCCGCGCTCCACTTCTGCGGCCTCGCGACGCTGACGCACACACCGTCTCCCATGGGATTCCTGAACCGGATCCTCGGCCGCCCGCCGCACGAGAAACCGTACCTGGTGATTCCCGTGGGGCATCCGGCGCCGGACGCCCGGGTGCCGGACATTTCGCGCAAACCGGAGAACGAGGTGCTGATCCGGGTCTAATCGATCTTCCTCTCCGGCGGAGCTTCCAGCGCGTCGAGCTGGCCCCTGGCCACGCCCTCCCGGATGCGCTTCATCCAGTCCAGGTAGAAGAAGACGTTGTGGATCGAGAGGAGCATCGGCGCCGAGAAATCGCCGAGCACGAAGAGATGCCGGAGGTAAGCACGCGTGTGGCGGCGGCAGACCGGGCAGGCGCACTCGGGATCGAGCGGCGTCAGGTCCTGCTTGAACCGCTCGTGCTTGATCGTCACCTCGCCGCTCCTCGTGTACGCGTGACCCATCCGGCCGTTCCTCGTCGGTAGCACGCAGTCGAAGAGATCCACTCCCGCGCGAACCGACGCGAGGAGGTCGGCGGGCGTGCCGACGCCCATGAGATAGCGCGGCTTCTGCGCCGGCAGCAGGGGCGCGGTGAAAGCGGTGATCGAGCGGATCGCCTCCTTCGGCTCCCCCACGGCGACGCCGCCGATCGCATAGCCGTCGAAGTCGAGGTCGAGGATGGGCGCGGCGGCAGTCGTCCGGAGATCTTCGTACGTTCCGCCCTGAACGATGCCGAAGAGGAGACTTCCCCGCTCTCCCCGCCAACTTGCACGCGCCCGCGCCGCCCAGGCGCTCGAGACCCGGCACGCCTCCTCGACCTCGCGCCGCTCGGCAGGAAACGGAGGGCACACGTCGAGGGCCATCGCGATATCGACGCCGAACTCCGCCTGGAGCTCGACGGCGAGCTCCGGCGTCAGGAAGTGGCGGGTTCCATCCTCCGGGCCGCGGAACTCGACGCCCTCGTCCGTCACCCGGCGCCGGGAGGAGAGACTCATCACCTGGAATCCCCCGGAGTCGGTCAGGATCGCGCGTCGCCAGCCGAGAAACGCGTGCAGACCTCCGGCGCGTCGGATGATCTCCCGTCCCGGGCGCGCCATGAGGTGATAGGTGTTCGAGAGGATCGCCCGGCAGTCCCATTCTTCGAGCCGATCGAACTCGACGCCTTTGACGGCACCCCGGGTTCCGACGGGCAGGAAGCACGGTGTTTCGAGCTCGCCGTGCGGAGTCGAGAGCAAGCCGAGCCGCGCGCTGGAAGCCGGATCGACGGACAGCAGTCGGAACGGGGGCACGGGCGAGATTCTGCCGGTAATCCGCAGAATCGCAACACGCGAATCGCGCGTGAAATCAGAGAATTGCGCCGGTTGCCCTTTGGAGGGTCGCGTGCTAGGTTTCGGCCCCGTCAGCGGGAGTGTGATGCCCGACCTCGGAAAAAAATTCGAGTGCTACAACTGCGGGACGAAGTTCTATAACCTCGGCCGGCCCGAGGCGATCTGCCCGAAGTGCGGCGCGAACCAGAAGAACGCGAAATCCGAGGACGCGCCGGTCGCGGCCCCGCGACCGCCACGCCGGTCGACGATCATCATGGAACCCCCGCCCGAGGATAATCCGAACGAGTTCGGTGAGGAGCCCGCGGTGGTCGAAGATGAAGAGAGCGACGAGGACGAAGACCTCGACGAGGACGAGGAGATCGTCGACGCCGGGCGCGCACCCGAAGAAGAAGATTACTGACCGCACACCCGGCGCCTCGATCGCGTACCTCGGTCTGGGCTCGAACCTCGGAAACCGCCGCGCCCGACTCGAAAGCGCGCTCCGCGAGATCGCCCGTCTCGCTCCCGTTCGAAAGGTCTCGTCGTTCTATCGCAGCGAGCCCGTCGGATTCCGCGATCAGCCCGACTTCTGGAACGCGGTCGTCGAGATCACGTGGAGCGGCACGGCCCGCGGTCTGCTCGAAGCGGCGCGCCAGGTCGAGCGGCGCGTCGGGAGGACGCCGAGCTTCCGGAACGGGCCGCGGGAGATCGACGTGGACGTCCTCGACTTCGGCGGTCGAATCCGAAGCCGGGATCCAATCCTTCCGCACCCTCGCCTGAACGAACGCCGGTTCGCTCTTGCGCCCCTTGGTGAGGTCAATCCGCGCTGGAGAGATCCGCGCAGCGGCCGGACCGTCCGCGAGCTGCTCGCGTCGCTGCCCGCGAGCCCGCGCATCGCGAAAATCGCGCTACGAGCGCGACGACCAGGCGAGTAGGTTCCGCTTCGCCTGTTCCTGGATCGCGGCGTCTTCCACGAGGTGCTCTGGAGAAGGCGCGTCGGCCAGGAGCTCCCGCTCGAGACGGATCGCTTCCTTCTTCCCCGGCCCGCCGGAGCCGGCGAGCGCTTCCGCGAGGAAGTGTCGGTTGACGAAGTTCCGCGGCGCGGCCCGGACCGCGAGCCGGAGATTCCGCACGGCCTCGTCGCGCGAGACCCACCCGGTCACCAGCGGAATCTTCGGCGCGCGGTCGTGGAGTCGCCCGAGGACCCGGTAGCCGCCGCCCTCCTCGAACGCCGGATCGAGCGCGATCACCGTCGAGGCGTAGTCGCGGACCTTCGTCGCGGCTCCGGCTTTCGCCGCTTTCAGCCTCGGGGCGAGCTGGGCCCATTCGCCCCAGGCGACCGCGGTCCAGAAGTACGTCGGTGCGGCGTCGCGCTCGCCGGCTAGGGCGGCGGCGACTTCCGCCGGGGACGCGTCAGCGGGAACGGATGCGCGGCGGCGGAGAACCGCGATCGCGGCCTCACCCGCCTCGCGCGCCTCCTCGAAGAGCTCGCGCGCAGCGCCCCGGTCGAGGCCTGTGAACGTCCCCTGAAAGAAGAGGGCACGCGCGAGCTTCCACCGCGCTTCCACCGAACCGGGCGCGGCCGCGGCGGCCGCGTACTCCGCAACGGCTTCCGAGATCGGTCCCGCGCTCGCGCGCACCCCGGAGCGTCCCTCGTCCCGGCGCGCCCATGCTGCGTCCGCGGCGGCGAGGACCGGACTCGGCGCCGGAACGATTGCATCGCGGGCGTCGGACGCGGAGACGGGTGCCGCGGCTCCGATGAGCATCCCCGCCAGGAAGAGCCAGCTCGTCCTCACGCTTCGAACTCTGACCCACACGGGCGCGGAAACCGCCGACCCTAATGGAATATTGCGGAAACCGAAAACCGAGGCGGCTCAGTTCTTAACGGGACCGCGGTCCGGACCGAAGCACTCCACCGCCGAGGACCAGGTCTCCCCGATAGAAGACGCAGGACTGGCCCGGCGCCACCGCGCGCACCGGACGATCGAACACGACGCGGGCCGTTCCATCCGCGCGCGGAAAGACCGTCGCGGGCACTTCGGGGGCACGGTGACGCACCCGGACGTCCGCTCGGAATGGACCGCCCGTGGCGTCCACGGAGCGGAGTTTGACGTCGGCGACTTCGGCCTCGCGCGACTCGATCTCGTTCGCGGCCCCGACGACCACTCGGTTCGCCGCAGGATCGATCGAGACCACGTACAGCCGCTCGGCGGACGCGACGCCGATCCCGCGTCTCTGCCCGACGGTGAACCGGAAATGTCCGTCGTGCCCGCCGAGCCGCTCTCCCCGCGCGTTCTCGACGACACCGGGAAGCGCCGGCAGAGCGAGGCCGAGCGAGGGCGCAGCCGCCTGGACGAATTCGCCCGCTCGCGTGCCCGTCGGCACGAAGCAGATCTCCTGACTCTCCTCCTTGTCGGCGGTCGGCAGATTCGCGCGCCGCGCGTGCGCCCGGACCTCGGCTTTCGTGAGCGAACCGACCGGGAAAAGGACGGCGGCGAGCTGCTCCTCGGTCAGGTCGTACAGGAAATACGACTGGTCCTTCTCACGGTCGGCGCCCTTGCGGAGCGCCGGGCGACCCGTCCCCGGGTCCTTCTCCACCCGCGCGTAGTGGCCGGTCGCGACGGCCTCGCATCCCATCGCCCGGGCGCGGTCCCAGAGGGTCGCGAATTTCACCTTCGAGTTGCAGGCCGAGCACGGGATCGGCGTCTCACCCGCGAGGTACGACGCCACGAAAGGCCGGACGACGTCGTCCCGGAACTCTTCCTCGAGGTTCGCGACGTAGTGCGGGATGTCGAGGGCCCACGCGACGCGACGCGCATCGGAGAGATCGTCGAGCGTGCAGCAGCGTCCCGTGCGTCCGGATTCGGACGAGTGGTCCCACAGCTGCATCGAGAGCCCGACGACCTCGTGGCCCGATTCCGCGAGCAGGAGCGCGGCAACGGAGGAATCGACCCCTCCGGACATGGCGACGGCGATGCGCACTCGGCGATTCTACGCGTCAGGTCGACACGGCGCCGGCGCCCGCACCGCGCGGGCGTCGGCGACGACCCGCGGCACGAGCGCGAGGACGCTCGCGATCTCCGCCTCCGTCGTCTGACACGAGAGCGAAAAGCGGACGACTCCCTTGGCCTGCTCGCGCGTGAAGCCGAGCGAGAGCACCGCCGGCGAGGGGGCAAGCGTCCCGCTCGAGCACGCGCTGCCGACCGAGACCGCGACGCCTTCGAGGTCGAGCCGGAAGAGGAGAGCTTCACCCGACACTCCTTCGAAGAGGATCGCCGTCGTGTTGGGCAGGCGCGGCGCCTCTACGCCGACGACTCGCGTCCCCGGGATCGTCTCGATGAGACCGTGCTCGAGCCGGTCGCGCAGCCGGGCGATACCGGCGGCCTCGCGCGCCAGCCGTTCGCGTGCGAGGCGCGCCGCGACGCCGAAGCCGACGATTCCGACGGTGTTTTCCGTCCCGGCCCGGATCTTCTTTTCCTGGCCGCCGCCGGGGGTGTGGGCCTCCAGAGGAACTCCGCGGCGGACGTAGAGGGCGCCGGCTCCTTTCGGCCCGTGAATCTTGTGCGCCGAGAGGGACAGCAGGTCGACGCCCCAGGCGGCGACGTCGATCGGCACCCGGCCGGCGGCCTGGACCGCGTCGGTGTGGAACGGAACGCCGCGGCCTCGCAGGCCGGAGGCGATCCCGGACACCGGGTAGAGGCCGCCGTACTCGTTGTTGGCCGCCATGATCGTGACGAGAATCGTCGCCGGCGTCACCGCGTCGACGACGGCTCCGGCATCGAGGGATCCATCCGCACCCGGCCGGACCGCAACGGTCTCGACCCCCGATTCCGCGAGACGCTCGACGGGCGCGCGAACCGAGGGGTGCTCCGCGGCGGAAGTGACGACCCGTCCGCTCCTGCCGGAAACGGTCCCGAAGATCGCGAGTGAATTCGCCTCCGTCCCGCCGGACGTGAAGAAGACCTCTTCGGGTCGCGAACCGATCAGCCGGGCGACCTCGTCGCGGGCTTCTTCGATGGCGCGCCGGGCACGGCGTCCAGCCGAATGGACGGAGGACGGATTTCCGTACAGGTCGAGAGCGGCGGTCATCGCCTCGCGGACCTCCGGGTCGAGCGAGGTCGACGCGTTGTTGTCGAGATAGATCATCTTTTTCCGATCGTCATCGTAAATCTTTGGTTAAGGAATTGGCTCGTGCATCCGAGAGTTAGAATCGGCACGCGGATGAAGAAAGCCGCATTCTTCCTCTTTCTCGTCGCCTCTTTGGTACTCCCCGGGGCCGGCGGTGCTGCGACTTCTCCCGGGCCTTCCCGCAAAGACCGGATCGCGGCGCTTCCCGAAGGCGAACGCAAGTGGCTGACGGACTTCGTCGAACCGATCATCCTGCCCGAGGAGGAAAGGCTGTTTCTCGAGCTCACCGAGCCGCACCAGCGACAGATGTTCAAGGAGGAGTTCTGGCAACGGCGCGAACGGGAGGGTCTGGCCATCCCGCTCGGTCCCGGTTACCGGCAGCGGTACGAGCACCTCCGCGACGTCGCGGCGACGCAGTACGACGGGTTGACGAGCGATGCCGGCCGGATGGTCGTCCGGCTGGGCGAGCCCAACGCAATCGACGAGGTCGCGGACTGTCGAGGCGTTCTCCGACAGGTCGAGATCTGGACGTACAGATCCGCCGTCGGGAAGCCGACGCAGCACGTCTTCTACCGCCCGACCTTCGTTGCGCAGAGGAAGCTCTGGAGTCCCGGACTCGGAGATGCGGTGCTCTTCGAGCCGGGATCGTGCCTCACGACCGTCTCCGAGCTCTGCCTTCCGGTCGCGCTGGCGGTCAACTCGAACGACCCGCTCTGCCGGGAGCCGGGCGTGTCCTCGAAGCGCTGTGGAGCGGACGGCTGCCGGTTCGCCCGGACCGCGGAGGACATCCGCGGGCGGCACGGAGACTCGATCGCCGAGCTCGCGCTGCTCTCGAAACCTCCGGCGGTCTCGACGGAAGGTCTGGACCTGCTGCGCAAGCGGCTGCCGGGTCTGGCGGATTCCCAGGCGAAGCCGATCGACGTCGCGAACACGGGCGTCGTCCCTTCGGCTTCGAAGCTCTCGAAGAAGGACGCGATCGCCGCGCTCCCGAAGGAGGAGCGCGAGTGGCTCACCGAGTTCGTCGGGCCGATCATCCAGCCCGAGGAGGAGGAATTCTTCCTCCGTCTGACCGAGCCGCAGCAGCGCGAGCGTTTCAAGGAGGCGTTCTGGAGGCGGCGTGAGAAAGAGGGCCTCGAGCCGCCGCTCGGACCGGGGTACCGGCAGCGCTACTCCGATCTTCGCGACCTCGTCGAGACGAAGTACGACGGCTGGCCAAACGACGCGGCGCGGCTGGTGATGCGATGGGGCGTGCCCGCCTCGATCCAGGAAACCACGGACTGCGGCCCGACGCGTTTCAAGGCGCTCGAGATCTGGACGTACGACGGCCGCGGTTTCACGAATCGGAAAGACCGCTACTTCCTGTACCGCGCATCTCTGGTCGCGGCTGCGACGAAGAACACGCCTCGGAGGGTCTGGACGGTGGGGGCTTCGGACAAGGACGTGTTTGAGGCCGATTCCTGTCCGTCCAGTCTCGAGAGCCTGGATGGGTATTGCGGCGGCGATGCCTACTCACACACCGGAAAGCGCGCCGTCAATCCCGATCCTCGCCAGCGTTGCCTGGTGTGCGAGGAGACGTGTGAAACCGTCGCGCAGGCATACCGCGAGATCAAGCAGCGTCAGCTGGGCAGCCGCACCGGCGCGGCGGCGGAAGTCGCCGGCCTCTTCACGCCCGAGCCGGTCTCGACCGAGGACCTCTCCCGTCTCGAAGGCTCGCTGGCGAGCCTTCCCACACCCGACGCGAAACCGATCGGCGTGGCGAATACCGGCGTCGTTCCCGCCGCGAACGTGCAGGCCTCCGCTCCGTCGGCTGCCCCCGCCGCTCCCGCGAAAGAGCTCTCGAAGAAGGAGCGGCTCGCGGCGATGCCCGAGGACGACCGCAAGTGGCTCACCGAGTACGTCGCTGCCATCATCCAGCCCGAGGAAGAGGCTCTCTACCTCCAGCTCACCGAGCCGCACCAGCGCGAGATCTTCAAGGAAGCCTTCTGGGCGCGTCGCGAGAAGGCGACCCTGGCCATGCCGCTCGGCCCCGGATATCGCCAGCGCTACGAAGAGCTGCACCGCCTCGCGGACGAGAAGTACGACGGGTGGAGAAACGACGCGGGACGGATGGTCATCGCGCGAGGCGAGCCCGCCGAGATCGAGGAGATGAACCACTGCGGTGACACGGTTCGTGACCTCGAGATCTGGAAGTACGCGAACCTGGGCGGCAGCGGGCGTGGCAAGGCCGAGTTCCTCTTTTACCGGCCCGGGCCCGGCGTGGCTCGCAAGCTCTGGTACGTTGGGGTTCCGGAAGAGCAGCTCTACACGCCCGCGACTCGGCCGTTGACGCCCGAGCAGCAGGTCATCGAGTGCACGAATGTGCCGAAGCCGCTCGATGCGAGTCTCCCGAGGCCGAACCACGAGTGCATCTGTCGGCTCTTCGAGTTCTTCCAGCAGGCGAAAGCGTTCACGAGCGCCGCCAGCGGCCCGATGGAAGCCGGGCGGGTCCTCGCGCCCGACAAGATCTCGACCGAAGATCTCTCGGAGATCGCGGGCCGCTTCCCGGGAGTTGCCAGAAGCGGGGCAAAATCGCTCGGGGTCGACGGCCCCTCCTCGAGCGCGCCGGCGGCGACAGGTAAGCCCGCAGCGCAGACCGCGAGCACGCCGGCCCCCACCCACCGCAAGCTCTCCAAGAAAGAGGTCCGTGACCTCGCGGCCCAGCTTCCGAAGAAATACCGCGACTTCCTCGAGCTCGTGGACCTGATCATCACGGACGAGGAGAAGGAGGTCTTCGTCCAGATCGCGGACGACTATCAGAAGGACCGCTTCATCGAGAGCTTCTGGCGACGCCGCTCGATCGACTCGCAGGGAATCCGGACCGACTACCAGGCGGTCCATACGCACCGGGTCGAAATGGCGAGGGAACAGTTCAAGAACCTGAACAACGACCGGGCGAAGATGCTCGTCATCAACGGACCGCCGGACGCAGCTCTCCCGATCGACTGTCCGGAGGTCTTCGTCCCGATCCAGATCTGGTACTACGAGCGGCTCGAAGCCCTGAAGAGCAAGGTCTATCTGATCTTCTACGCGCCGTATGGCGTCGGTCCCGACTACAAGCTCTGGCTCCCGATCGACGGCGAAGGCGTGCTCACGGTCGGCGGCGGGTTCGGGAGCGCGACCGGCATGCGCCAGCCTGGTGGCCGCCGCATCGACTACGACCGCTGCCCCGAGACGCGCACGCTCCGCCAGGCGATTGCCTACTCGACCGCGGTGCTCGGCTCCGGCGCCTCCGCGCTCGCGGGCGCGGGCAAGTTGTTCCAGCCTCCCGCGATCGAAACCGAGGGCGTCGATCAGATTCTGACGATGACGACGGAGCTCGCGACCGGATCGGCCCCGCTCGGGCTCGCAAAGCTCGTGCGTTTTCCGGAGATGCGCGCCAACAAGATCGGCGTCGACCTTTCCCTTCTCGTCGCCAAGAGCGACCTGAGGCCGCGCGATCTCGGCGAAGAAAAGTTCTACAACGTGGACGTCATCGGGGAGGTCGTCAAGGGCGAACGGTTGATCGACAACTTCAAGTACCGCTTCGACATTCCGACGCAGGAGGTCGGCGGCGAGAAGATCCCGCTGACCGTCCGGCGCTATCTCTACCCCGGCGAGTACAACATCGTGCTCAAGGTCTCCGACGGCAACCAGAGCGCGGAGGGGCGGATCACCGACAAGCTGACAGTGCCCGAGCAGCCCGACGCGCCGCCTCCCGACGTTCTCGCCAAGCGCGCCGACGCGAGCGCCACAATCGAGAAAGCGCGCGACCTCGGGCTCCTGCCCTCGGCGATCATGCTCCTCCCCGTGGCGAAAGAGATCGTCACGGGCCTGCAGCGGTTCGAGACACGGGCGGCGGAGAACGTGAAGGCGGTCGACTTCTACCTGAACGGCTCGAGGATGATGACGAAGACCCGCCCGCCCTTCGCCGCCGACCTGAACCTGGGTCCGCTGCCGCGCAAGCACACCATCCGCGTCGTGGCGTACGGCACGGCGGGCCGCGCGATCGGCGAGGACGAATACATCGTCAACGAGGGGCGGGAGATCTTCCGCGTGCGGATCCTCGCTCCCGAGAAGGGAGCGAAAGCGTCGGGACCGACGAAAGTCGTCGCCGCCGTCGTCGTGCCCGAGGGCAAGGCGCTGCAGAAGATGGAGTTCTATTCCAACGAGCGCCGGGTCGCCACGCTCTATCAACCCCCGTTCGAGCAGACGGTGAACATCTCGGAGGGCAAGTCCCTCGGGTACGTCCGCGTCGTGGGCACTCTCGAAGACGGCACGGTCTCCGAAGACCTCCGCTACGTCAACGCGCCTGCGTACATCTCGGAAGTCAGCGTCGATGCGGTCGAGCTCTACACGACCGTGACCGACAAGGGCCGACCGGTCCAGGGGCTGCAGGCCTCGAACTTCAAGGTCTTCGAGGACGGCGTCATCCAGAAGATCGAGTCCTTCGAGTACGTCAAGAACCTCCCGTTGACGCTCGGAGTGATGGTCGATACGTCGGCCTCGATGCTCGAGTCGCTTCCCGAGGCTCAGGCGGCGGCGCTTTCCTTCCTGGAGTATTCGATCGGCCCGAAGGACCGCGCCTTCACCGTTTCGTTCGACAACGAGCCGTACCTGTTGACGAAGCTGACCAACCGGAAGGATCGGCTCGTGCGTTCGCTCGCGGGACTGCGGGCGGAAGGCTCGACCGCGCTCTACGACGCGATCATCTACGGCCTGTACCAGTTCACGGGCGTCAAAGGAAAGAAAGCTCTCGTCGTTCTCTCCGATGGAAAGGACACCGCTTCCAAGTTCGACTACGAGACGCTCGTCGAGTACGTGAAGAAGGCCGGAATCTCGATCTACGGGATCGGGCTCAAGATCTCGGGCGCCGACCTCGAGGTGAAGTACAAGCTGAACAAGCTCGCCCACCAGACGGGCGGCCAGACGTTCTACATCGACTCCGCCAAGAACC
>DASUAD010000617.1:0-3597 GCA_035763965.1 Thermoanaerobaculia bacterium
TCGTCCGCCCGGGCTCCGAAGGAAAGGTGCCGCCGGGGGCGCTGGCGGTCGCCGGCGACGCGCTGCGAGAAGAGACCTTCGCCGGTCGGATCGCGCCCGCGAAGACGTTCGTTCAGCTCGTGGGCGTCCCGCACCCGAGTCCGGCGAAAGCAGCCCTGTTTCGCTCCGTCGATCTCGCGTCGGTCCGAGCGTCCGCGGATGCCGCCGCGGCCGCCGGCGTCGAGCACTTCGTCTACGTGAGCGTCGCTCGGCCGGCGCCCGCGGTCATGAAGGCCTACGCCGAGGCGCGCGGCGAGGGCGAGGCGATCGTGCGCACGACCGGGATGAACGCGACGTTCCTGCGGCCGTGGTACGTGCTCGGGCCGGGGCACCGGTGGCCGTACGTGCTCGATCCCGCTTACTGGCTGCTCGAGCGTCTGCCTCCGACGAGGGAGACTGCCCGGCGCGTCGGACTCGTCACATTGAATCAGATGATCGCGGCGCTCGTCCGCGCGGTCGAGAATCCGCCCCGCGGAGTTCGGATCATCGAGGTGCCGGAGATTCGAAGAGGTGGAGCATGACCGGAGGAGAAATCCAGGAGTGGCGGCGCGGCGATTTCACGATCTCGACCGACCGCGCGAAGCTCGACCATGAGGCGGTCCACGAGTTCCTCGCCCGGTCCTACTGGGCGAAGGGAATTCCCCGGGAGATCGTCGACCGCTCGATCGAGGGCGCGCTCTGCTTCGGACTGTTCGAGGACGGGCGCCAGATCGGGTTCGCTCGGGTGATCACCGACGCCGCGACGTTCGCCTATCTCGCCGACGTCTACGTCCTCGAGTCGCACCGCGGGCGCGGGCTCGCGAAGTGGCTCATGGATTCGATCCTCGCGCACCCCCGGCTCCAGGGACTTCGCCGCTGGATGCTCGTGACCCGCGACGCGCACGGGCTGTACCGCAAGGTGGGATTCCAGGATCTCGCGCACCCGGAGAGGGTCATGGAGATGACGTTTCCGGGGATCTATGAGCGTGGGGGCGGCGCCCCTCACCCCGGCCCTCTCCCCGCGAGCGGGGAGAGGGGGATTCACGGACGCGGAGAGGGGGAGTGATTCACGGAAGCGCGACGTCCTTCAATGCGAAGCGTTCGGTGACCACCGCCTTCGGCGTCAGCACGTAGATCCGCAGCGCCGCGTCGGCGGGGAGCTTGTCCGCGAACTTCAGGATCCAGAACTCGCCCACTGTCATCGAGCCCATCCCGTCGACGGGCTTGCCGGCGGCGTCGAGCACGTCTATGGAGAAGACCTTCTTTCCCTTGTCGTCGACCCGGACGAGCACGTCGTTCTCGCCGATGTCGCCGAAGAGTCCTTCGAACAATCCGGCGAACGCATTCACCATCGCGCCCGCGATCCCCGCGCCCTCCGCTTCCTTCTTGCGCCGCTCGGCGTCCTTCTTCTTTTCGGCTTCGTACGTCTTTCGCGAAACGACCGTGACCTGTGCGCCCGCGGCTTTCAGCGCCGGCGCCGAGACGGGGCGATCGAGTTGCGACGCGAACTTCGCGACCCGCGCCTGCGAGGCGGGGTCACGGTCCGGCAGGAACACCTCCAACCGTCCCGAGACTTCCCGCACGGTCCGCGCCCGGCGAGCGGGATTGCGCAGCTCGACTTTGAGCGCCGGCGGTCCGTCTCCCGACGATTTCACGAAATCGTCGGAATCGGTGCGCTCCTTGATGAGGTTCCGACCGGTGTCGTCCACGGCCTTCTCGACGGTCGCGCGCGCTCCCCGGGCCCCGGCGGACGCTTCGCCCGTGAGCTTCAACTCGATCTCGAGCGAGGAGAAAACGTTGTCGTTGCGGCGGCGGTCGGTCACGTCGCCGGCGGCGACGGCGATCCCGCCCTTGCCGGCCGGGGCCGGACCCGCCGCGGGGGCGGCGAGGGCCCCGGCGAGAAGAGCGATGACGGCGAGAGACACGGTTTCTCCTTTCCCGAGCTCAGGGAAGCGGCACGTTGGCGAGCGTGAACGGCGCCGACACGATGGACTTCCGGGTCTGCAGGAGGAACTTCAACTTCGCGTCGGGCGGCAGCTTCTCGCCGAACTGGAGGATCTTCAAACCGCCCGAGGACATCGATCCCCGGGTGTCGATCGTCTCGCCGTTCGCCCGGACGACCGAAACGTCGAGGAGCTTCTTCTGCTCGTCTTCGATTTCCAGGATCACGTCGTTGTCCCCGACCTCGTTCATCATTCCGGAGAAGCCCTTCACGAGAGCCATCAGCGCTTCGGCGGTCTTGTCGTCGCCGGCTTCCTTCTTCATCTCCTCCCGGTGTTTCTCCATCTCCTTCTCGAACTCGGCTTCCCGCTTTTTCGCCGCAGCGCGATGGGCCTTCGGCGACACGAGCCGGACGGAGATTTTCTGGGCCTTCAGCCCCGGCGGGTCGATCGGTTTGTCCATCCGGGAGAGGAGGCGGTCGACGGTGACGACCGCGGCCGGATCGCGCGTCGGAACGAAGAGCTGCACTTCGCCCGCGATCTCCTTGATCTGTGACGCTCCGCGCGCCGGGTTCTTGAGCGAGAGCTTCAATTCCGAGCTCCCGACCGACTTGAAGTCCTCGTCCGGCTTCTTTTCGGGGAGGAGGTCCCGCCCGGTCTCGTCGACCGCTTTCTTGAGCAGAATACGGGCGGACTTCGCGTCGGCGAGGTCGTCGCCCGTCAATTTCAGCTCGACCTCGAGGCCTGCGAAGAACCGGCCCGTGGTCCGCCGGTCTTCGATCGTGCCCGTGCTGACCCGAAGGTCCTGGGCCGGAAGGGCGCCGGCCGCGAGCCCGGCCGTGGCCAGAACGATACAGAACTGCGGGCCCCGGAGCCTGCCCATCGAACGACCTCCTTGTGCTGGAACGAGCTTCGAAAGAGTACCATCCCGCGACGCCGGTCGAAACCTTTCGCCTCGCGACGGCATCGAACCTCTGGATGGGTAACCGCAAAGGGGCCGGATGAGCGACCGTCCGTACATCACGTGCCGGGAGCTGATCGAGTTCCTGCACCTCTACGTGTCCGGGGAGCTGCCGCCCGATCGGGTGGAGGAGTTCGAGCGACACCTCTCCGTCTGCCCGTCCTGCGTGAACTACCTCCAGACCTATCGAGACACGATCGCGCTCGGCAAGGCCGCGTTCGAAGATCCGGACCGCCCGGCCGAAGAGTGCGCTCCCGAGGAGCTCGTCTCCGCAGTGCTGCGGGCCCGGCGCGGCGGCAACAGCTACGGCGCATGATCGAACCCGAACCCGCGGCCGGCCCCGCCGCGGATCCGGCGTCGGATCCGTCGGGAGTCACGGAAGAAGCGCTCGTCACGCGCCTACAGGGCGGCGATGAAGCGGCCTTCGAGCTCGTGGTTCGAAGGGAAGGCGGACGACTGCTGAAGGTCGCGCGACGGTTTCTCCGGAACGACGACGAGGCTCACGACGCCGTGCAGGAAGCGTTCCTCTCAGCGTTCCGGTCGATCGAGCGCTTTGCCCGGGGCTCGCGCCTCTCGACCTGGCTCCATCGCATCCTGATCAACGCCTGCCTGATGAAACTTCGCTCCCGCCGGCGGCACGCCGAGGAGCCCATCGAAGAGCTCCTGCCGAAGTTCGCA
>DASUAD010000618.1:0-6305 GCA_035763965.1 Thermoanaerobaculia bacterium
TTTTCCGGGCGTTCGACGAGAAGGCGCGCCTGCTCGATCTCGTGACCCGATATCTCGACGCGAAGGAAACCTGCGTGGTGCTCGGGTCCGAGGTCGGTCTCACGTCCGACCCGCGGCTCTCCGCCGTCTTGACCTCGTTCGGAGCGGGAGAGACACTGACCGGGATGCTCGGCGTCATCGGCCCGGCGCGGCGGGAGTATCCGCGGGTGATCCCGGTCGTCGAGCTGCTCGGCCGCGCGCTGACGGATCGTCTCGAAAGCCGCGACCCGCGCACGCGGAAGGGAGGGGGCCCCCCCCATGACTGAGCGGGACAGTGATGGGGGCGAGCCCATGGAAGACGATCGGATCCTCGTCGAAGACACGGGCGAGTCGCTCGACGCGGCGCTCGAGGAGGAAGAGCGCTCGGCGATCGCCGAGGCGGAGAAGAAACTGCACGAGGTCGAGAAGGACCTCGATCGGCTCAAGGACCGGCACCTTCGGACTCTCGCGGAGTTCGAGAACCTCAAGAAGCGGAGTGAACGCGAAAAGCGGGAATCGCGCCGCGTCGCGCTCGCGGAAATCGCGCGCGAGTTCCTGCCGGTACTGGACAGCTTCGAGCGCGCGCTCTCGCACGCGACGTCGGGCGACCTCGAGAGCGACTTCGGCCAGGGCATTCTCCTGATCCACCGGCAGCTGTCCGACCTGTGGCGCAAACACGGACTGCGCGAGGTCGAGACGAGCGGCGGATTCGACCCCAACCGGCACGAGGCCGTTTCGACGGAGGCGTCGAATCAACCTCCGAACTCCATCCTCGAGGTCCTGCGGAAGGGTTACACGCTCGACGACCGGCTGATCCGGCCGGCGCTCGTCAAGGTCGCCGTCCGGCCGGGAGAGGGCCCGCCGCCGGACGAGACCGGGCAGGGAGGCTGACCTCTTGGGGAAAATCCTCGGGATCGATCTCGGAACCACGAACTGCTGCGTCGCGGTCGTCGAAGGCGTGACGCCCCAGGTGCTCGCGAACCGGGAGGGAAGCCGCACGACGCCGTCCATCGTGGCATTCACCGAGGATGGAGAGAGGCTCGTCGGTCAGATCGCGAAGCGGCAGGCAATCACGAACCCGCTCGCCACCGTCTTCGCCGTGAAGAGACTCGTCGGCCGCAAGTACGACTCCCAGGAGACCGCGCACGCGCGGGAAGTGCTCCCCTACGGGATCTCGCGGGCCGGGAATGGGGACGTCAAGATCCAGGCGCGCGGCCGCGAATACAGCCCCGAGGAGATCTCGGCGCTCATCCTGCGGGAGATCAAGGAATTCTCGGAGGAGGTTCTCGGCGAGGAGATCACGGAAGCGATCATCACCGTCCCCGCGTACTTCGACGACGCCCAGCGCCAGGCGACGCGCGACGCCGGTCGCATCGCGGGACTCGAGGTGCTCCGCATCATCAACGAGCCGACGGCGGCCGCCCTGGCGTACGGTCTCGACCGGAAGGGGAGCGAGATCGTCGCCGTGTACGACCTGGGAGGGGGCACCTTCGACATCTCGATCCTCGAGCTCGGCGATGGCATCTACGAGGTGAAGGCGACGGCCGGCGACACCTACCTCGGCGGCGAAGACTTCGACAAGAAGATCATGGACTGGCTGCTCGATGATTTCCAGAAGAGCGCCGGCATCGACCTGAAGCAGGATCGGATGGCGCTCCAGCGTTTGAAGGAGGCAGCCGAGAAGGCGAAGTGCGAACTCTCGAGCGCGATGGAGACGACGATCACGCTCCCCTTCATCTCCGCGGACGCCTCCGGCCCGAAGCACATCAACCGGACGCTGACACGAGACCGGTTCGAGGCTCTCGTCGCGGACCTGATCGATCGGACCGCGGCTCCCTGCCTCGACGCGCTTTCGGCGGCCAAGCTCCAGCCGTCCGACGTGGACCAGGTGATCCTCGTCGGAGGACAGACGCGGACGCCGAAAGTCCAGCGGATGGTCGCGGAGCTGTTCGGGCGCGAGCCGTCGCGCGACATCAATCCCGACGAGGTCGTCGCGATCGGTGCCGCGATCCAGGGGGGCGTGCTGAAGGGAGAGATCAAGGAGGTCGTGCTCCTCGACGTTACGCCGCTCTCCCTCGGCATCGAAACGCACGGCGGGCTGTTCGAGAAGCTGATCGAGAGGAACTCGACGATTCCGACGAAGAACACGAAGGTGTTCACGACCGTCGCCGACAACCAGTCCGTCGTCGAGATCCACGTCCTCCAGGGGGAGCGGGAGCTCGCCCGGGAGAACAAGTCGCTCGGCCGTTTCGAGCTCGTCGGAATCCCGACCGCCCCCCGCGGCGTACCGCAGATCGAAGTGACCTTCTCCATCGACTCGAACGGCATCGTCCACGTTTCGGCGCGCGATCTCGCGACGGGAAAGGCGCAGGGGATGCAGATCAACCCGGCCGGAGGGTTGTCGCAGTCGGAGATCGACCGGATCATCCGCGAAGCGTCGGAGTTCGCGGCCGCCGACAGCGCGCGCCGCGAGCTCGCGCAGATCCGCAACCGGCTCGAGGGGATGCTCACCTCGAACGAGCGGGTACTCGCCGAGTTCGCGCAGGCGCTCTCCTCCGACGAACGGGAACGGATCGAGGAGACCCTCGCCCGCTCGCGCGAGATCGCCTCGAGCGAGTCGCGTGAGGCCCTGAACGAGGCCCTGTTCGACATGCAGGGTGTCTCGAAGGTTCTGACCCGGGTCATGCTCCAGCGGGCCGGCGAAGGCGCTGCGGCTCCGCGGTCTTCCTGAGCCATGGCATCCCGCCGCGACTACTACGAAGTCCTCGGTGTCGGCCGCGACGCGGACGCGGCGCAGTTGAAGTCCGCGTACCGCAGGCTCGCGCTCCAGTACCACCCGGACCGCAACCGGGACGATCCGGAGGCTGCCGAGCGGTTCAAGGAGGCCTCCGAGGCGTACGCCGTTCTTTCGGACGCCGAAAAGCGGGAGCGCTACGATCGGTTCGGTCACGCCGGGGTGGGCGGCGCCGGAGCCGGGGCCGGAGGGTTCGGTGGGTTCGACCCGTCCATTTTCGCGGATTTCTCCGACCTGTTCGGCGATCTCTTCGGATTCTCCGCGTCCCGGGAACGGCACGCGGCCGGCAGCGATCTGGTCTACCGGATGGAAATCGCGCTGAAGGATGCGGCGTTCGGCGTCGAGGCGCCGGTCGTCGTCTCGCGCCTCGAGAGATGCGAGGCCTGCAGCGGCAGCGGCGCCGAGCCGGGCTCACACCCGGTCACGTGCGGAGCGTGCCGCGGGCGGGGTCGCCAGCGGATCTCGCAGGGCTTCCTGATGATCACCCGGACCTGTCCCAGCTGCGGCGGCGACGGGAAGGTCGTCGAGAAGCCGTGTCCCGAGTGCCGCGGCGAAGGGCGCCGGCGCGGGACCCGGAAGCTGGAGATCCGGATTCCAGCGGGGGTCGAGACCGGCTCCCGCCTGAGACTCGGCGGCGAGGGTGACGCGGGTCCTGCAGGGGGGCCATCGGGCGACCTCTACGTCGTCCTGACGGTTCTGCCGCAAGAGCCGTTCGAGCGAGAAGGCGACGACCTCGTCCTGCGTCTCGACCTGCCGTTCCCGACGCTCGTGTTCGGCGGGGAGGTTTCGGTGCCGACGATCGAAGGCGAGTCGGCGGCGGTGACGATTCCGGCGGGCACCCGGGCCGGAAGCGAGATCCGCCTGAGAGGGCGAGGCGTCAGGCGGCTCGGCCGGAGCGGGCGCGGCGACCTCGTCGTCCGTGCAGGCGTCGCGATTCCGCAGAAACCGTCGAAGAGGGAGAAGGAGTTGCTCCACGCCTACGGCGAGGAGATCGGCGCGCCCATGGGTGGCAAGACCGTTCTCGACAAGGCGAAGAAGATATTTTCGTAAAACGTGAGACGGGAGACGGTAGACGAGGGGGCTGGTCCCGCGCCTTCGTCTCCCGTCTTCCGTCTTCCGTCTCCCGGCCTTGGCACGACTGAAGTACTCGCGGCTGACAGTGCCTCGGAAGGCAAAGGACGACGCGCTCATCGGAGTCCTTTTCCTCTTCGATCCGCTCGGCTTTCAGGAGCGCGGCCCGGACCTCGTCGCCTACTTTCGGGAATCGGCCGCGGCGCGCGCCGCCGGTCGGGAGCTCGAGACGTCGCGCGTTCGCCACGAGCTCGTCACCGACATCCCGGAAGAGGACCCCTTCGAGGCATACCGTGCAGTCTCCCGTCCGTTTCCCGTCGGCAGCCGCCTCTGGATCGACCCGGGCCCTCCGTCGGACGCGCCGCCGCCGGCTGGCCGCATTGCGCTGCGGCTGCCCGCGTCGCGCGCGTTCGGGACGGGCGCCCACGAGTCCACGCGCCTCGCCCTCGCCGCACTCGAAGAGGAGCCCCTCGACGGTCGCGTCGTCCTCGACGTGGGAACCGGATCGGGCGTCCTCGCGCTCGCGGCGATCGCGTTCGGGGCGCGGCGTGCGATCGGTTTCGACTCGGACGCCCAGGCGGTCTTCGTCGCGCGCGAGAACCTCGCGCTTCACCCGTGGGGGAACCGGGTGGCGCTCGCCGTGTGCGATTCCTCGGCGATCCGGGGAAGGTTTTCCGTCGTCGTCGCGAACCTGCTTCCCGAAGAGCTCCTGCCGATGCGCGCGAAGGTGTGTGCTCGCGTCGGTCCGCGAGGGCGGCTGATCGTCTCGGGAATCCCTGCCGGACGCGAGTCCGAGGTCGTGCCGCTGCTCAAGGGCCGCCGTTGGACGCTCGCCGGGTGCCGCCGGGAGAACGGGTGGACGTGCGTGACCCTCGAGCGCGGCTGATCGTCCCCGCGCTGCCCGAGCCGGGCGACACCGTTCGGCTCGCACCGGCGGAGGCCGCTCACGCGCGCGCGCGGCGACTCGTTGCCGGGGACGCCGTTCTCCTCCTCGACGGCAGCGGACGCACGGCGGCGGCGGAGGTCGTGCGCTTGACGGGAGACGAGATGGTCGTGGCGGTTTCATCGGTCATGGAAGCCGGGGCGCGCGAGCCCGGGATCGCTCTCTACGCCGCCGGACTCCGCGCGGAGAAGCTCGCGTGGATGGTCGAGAAGGCGACGGAGCTCGGCATCTCCGGCGTGACGATCGTCGAAAGCGAGCGGACGCAGCGCTTCCGCGCGAGCGAACGTCTCCTTCCGAGGTTGGAGCGCGTCGCACGCGAGTCCGCGAAACAGTGCGAGCGCGCGGACTGGCCGCGCATCGCCGGACCCGTTTCGCTGCCAGAGGCGCTCGAGCACGACTCCGCCGCGCACCGCTTTTTCTTCGACCTCGCGGGCGCTCCGTTTCCGGACCGCCTCTCCTCGGAACCGTCGGCGATCCTCATCGGGCCCGAAGGCGGCTGGACCGATTCGGAACGGAGCGCCGCGTCGTCGAAGCGCTGGAGCGTCGTCCGCCTCCCCGCCGGAAAGCTCCGCGCGGAGACGGCCGCGATCGCCGCGCTCGTACTCTTCCGCGCGGCGATCGATGCCGGGCGGCGGGAAACCTGAACCGAAAAGACGAGACGTTCACTCGTTTCCCGTTTCCCGTTTTTCGCTTTCCGATCTAGACTGCGTTGATCCCGTACCGAAATCTCCGACCGGAGGACGCCGCATGTCTTACGAGGAAGTTCAGAAGGTCTGGATGAACGGCCGGCTCGTGGATTTCGCCGACGCGAAAATCCACGCTTTCTCGCACGTCTTCCACTACGGCTCCGCGATGTTCGAGGGGATGCGCGTCTACAAGACGCGCAACGGGCCCGCCGCCTTCCGGCTGGACGACCACGTCGAGCGCCTCTACCACTCGTGCAAGGTGTACCGGATGGAGATCCCGTACGCTCCGGCCGAATTCAAGGAGGCGATCTTCGAGACGATCCGGGCGAACGGCTTCGACGCGTGTTACATCCGGCCCGTCGTGTACCGCGGCCTGGGGGCTCTCGGCGTCAACCCGTTCAAGAGCCCGGTCGACGTGATCATCGGCGTCTGGAAGTGGGGTCAGTACCTCGGCGAGGACGCGATCACGAACGGAGTCGACGCCTGCGTGTCGTCGTGGAACCGGATGGCACCCAATACTTTTCCCGCGATGGCGAAGGCGACCGGCAACTACCTGAATTCGATGCTCATCAAGATGGAGGCGATCGTCAACGGCTACACCGAAGGCATCGCCCTCGACAGCGCCGGCCGCCTCTCGGAGGGGAGCGGCGAGAACCTCTTCCTCGTCTACCGCGGCCGGATCCTGACGCCACCGCTCGCCGGAACGATTCTCCCGGGGATCACACGCGACACGATCATCACGCTGGCGAAGGACGCGGGATACGTCGTCGCCGAGCAGCAGATCGCCCGCGAA
>DASUAD010000619.1:0-2003 GCA_035763965.1 Thermoanaerobaculia bacterium
TTTAGCCCGAGATCAGGCCTGCGGACGCGAAGTGGAATAGTGTGCCAGATTGTCTTGATCCTTCTGTTTCCCAGTCGGTATCGTGTGGGTAAGTGCCGGAGATACGAATCTTACAACGAAATCGTATCTTTCTGTCACGATGACATAAAGTCACACTCTGGAAGCCCCGGCGCCGCTCGTCAGCGGGCGAGGTACTTCTTGCGGTAGAGCGTTCGGCGGCTGATCCCGAGAAGCCTCGCGGCCCGGCTCTTGTTGCCGCCGGCGAGCTTCAGGACCCGCTGGACGTGCCGCTCCTCGAGGTCCCGCAGGTTCGCCGGGGGTGTTTCCCCGGTCTCGCCGGGGTCGGCGGCGGCGGAACCCATTGCCGGGAGCCACTGAAGGTCTTCGCGATGGATGACGCCGCCCTGGGACAGCGCGGCAGCCCCTTCCAGGACGTTCTCGAGCTCGCGGATGTTCCCCGGGTAGTCGTGCGCGAGAAGCGAGGCAAAGGCCTCCCGATCGACGTGGGGCACTTCGCGGCCGTCGCGAGCCGCGAATCGCTCGAGAAAGTGCCGCACGAGCTTGGGAATGTCCTCCCGGCGTTCCCGCAGTGGCGGAAGCGGAATCTCCACGACGCGCAACCGGTAGTACAGGTCTTCGCGGAACTCTCCGCGGGAAATCCGTTCGGGCAGCCGCGCGTGGGTCGCGGCGAGAACTCGGACGTCGATCGGTATCCGACGCCGGCCGCCGACGCGCTCGATCTCCCGTTCCTGGAGCACGCGCAGGAGCTTGGCCTGCAGCGAGAGGGGCATGTCCCCGATCTCGTCGAGGAAAAGCGTGCCGCCGTTCGCGACCTCGAACTTCCCGAGCCGCGCCTCGACTCCAGTCGCGACCCCGCGCTCGATTCCGAACAGCTCCGATTCGAGTAGCGCCTCCGGAAGCGCCGCGCAGTTGATCGGGACGAAGGGTTTCTCGGCACGGTCGCTGCGCGCGTGAATCATCCGGGCAACGAGCTCCTTGCCCGTGCCGCTCTCCCCCGTCAGGAGCACCGAAATCTTCGAGCTCGCGACGCGTCCGACCAGATCGAGGACCCGGCGCGCGGAAGGGGAGTCTCCGATGAAGAGGCGCCCGGCCGCCGAGCGTCCGGTCTCGTCGAGCAGCCGCCGGTTCTCCTCCTCGAGGCGCTCCCGCTCGCGGGTGAGTCGCTCGAGGTGCCGGCGGTTCTCGATCGCCATGCCGGAGAGGCCCGCGAGGGACGTCAGGAAACGGGCGTCCTCCTCGTCGAAAGATGCGCGTTCTCCGCGCCGCTGTTCCTTTTCGGCGAGCACGAGAGCGCCCACCGGACGGCCGCCGGCCCGGATCGGAACCCCGATCGCCGCGAGCACCGGGGTTCTCAGGAACCGAAAGCGTTCGCGAATCACGGGACTCTCCGACCGGAGAACGTCGCGAAGGAACTCGTCTTCCGCGACGACGGACTCCGGCTGGCGGCGAGGGAAGCCGACCCGCGCCTCGGCCTTGCGCGCGCCCCCCTCGCCGAAGGTCGCAAGGTAGCCGCGCGAGGCGTCGAGCACACCGACGGCGCGGCCGAGAACGTCCTCGACGAGCGCGTCCTCGCTCGGGAGCGAGCCGAGCGAGCGCCCCGCGTCGTACAGGGTTTCGAGGAGAAGGAGCTTGTGCTGAGTCTCGAACGGAGAGATCGCCCGGTCCATTACTTCGTGGACGCGAGGACCTGCGCGCGCCGAAGCTCCCCGACCGCCGTCTCCGCCGGCCGCGTGGGGGCCCAGCTCGGATTCCATCGCTTGTTCTCCTCCAGGAGCTTTTCCGCTCGATCGATCTGACCGCGCTTTGCGAGCAACGCGGCGAGCTGCGCCTTCCCTTCGTAGACCATCTGCCGGCCTTCGAACTTCTCCCAGGGATTCGGCGGGTCGGCCATTTCCGCGAGCAGCGGAATCGCCTCGGCATCCTTGCCGAGCGCGATCTTCGTCCTCGCCATCACCCAGTTCCATTCGGGCCAGTACGGCTTG
>DASUAD010000620.1:0-3370 GCA_035763965.1 Thermoanaerobaculia bacterium
AACCCGCAACGTGTCGATTTTCCGATGATTTTTCGAGGCCAGGACGTCGCACGGTCGTACGGCGATGGTTGCGGAACTCTCCTGAACACAGAGCGTTGCGGCGCCTCCGGGAATCTTCATCGCGTGGCACGTCCCTTCTAAGAGCTGCTTTGGCGAGACGGAGGCGAATCATGAAAAGACTGGTCGGAATCCTCGCGATAACGCTCGCAACGACGCTCCCGGCGCCGGCCGCTCAGCCGGAGCGCGACCCGCAGGAGCTGGCGCAGGTGCGGCAGAGGCTCCGGGAGGTGGAGGATCACCTCTTCCTGACGCCCGAGCAGGCGGAGCAGGTTCGGCCGGTGATCGCCGGGATGCTCCTGAGCATGAAAGACGTGCGGGACGACTATGGCGTCGAAGACCAGAGTCCCCGCAGTCGCCGGAGAATGGTCAGGGAGCTTCGAGCGATTCGATCGCATGCGGATGAGCGGTTGAAGCTTTTCCTCTCGAGGGCGCAGATCGAAGAATTGAGATCGATCCGTAAGGAGTGGCGGGACGAGTTCCGGACCGAGGTGACCCTGGCAGCGAGGTGATCTCCCGGGCCGCCGATCGCTCCGACTCTTTTCGACCGGAGCGATTCCTCGAAGAAACTCAGCGCGAAATCAGATCCGGCATGGTTGCGAAGCCGCGATCCGCAACGCGGGACGACCAGACCATCTCCCGATCGGAGAACGACGTCTGCACGTCGATTCTCCTTTCCAGCGCGAGCAGCTCCGGCATGTGGTTGATCAAATGAACGGCATCGAGCGGTGTCGCGCTCAGGGGACCGGACGGCGATGCTTACGACGACGCCGTGACGCTCCTCCTTCCACCAGTTGTCCGGGAACGTCCGGCGAGCTCCGGCAACGTCATCTGTTCACGCCATCGGCTCGTAACAGAGGAGGACGTTTCCATTGCCGAAGGCCCGGACCTTCGTCCGCTTCAGGGCCAGCTTCTCTTTGACGCCTTCGAACATCGTCCTGCCGGTTCCGATGACGACGGGATTCACGACGATCTGGTATTCGTCGATAAGTCCCTCCGGCGCCAGCTGCGAGACGATGGTGCCGCTGCCGAGAATGGCGATGTGCGGTCCGGGCGCTTTCTTCATCTCTTTCACTTCGTCGACCAGGTCGCCCTTCTTCAGCGTCGTATTGCTCCACGTCGCTTTGTCGAGCGTTTTCGAAAACACGACCTTTGGAAAACGGTTCATC
The DNA here is from genome assembly GCA_035763965.1 of Thermoanaerobaculia bacterium. Classification (GTDB taxonomy): domain Bacteria; phylum Acidobacteriota; class Thermoanaerobaculia; order UBA5066; family Gp7-AA6; genus Gp7-AA6. Next base: position 1,227 of record DASUAD010000620.1, read on the forward strand.
CCTTTGGCCACCTCCGGATCGTCCCGGGCCGCAGCGGGAGTCGGCCAGTAGCTCGCCATGAGCTCATAGGTCTTTCGGCCGAACAGGAGACGGCCCTCGCCGCTCGCGTTCTCGGCGACGAATGCATCCCACTCGGGATCCTTTTGATCCTTGTGAGCCCAGCTGATGTCGCCGTTCGCGCCGGAAAAGTAACCGTCGAGCGTCACGTTCTCGAAAACGATCAATCTCGGCATCTTTCCTCCCGGGGTCAGGCACGCATTTTGGTGTTGTTGCCCGAAAAGACCAAAATGCGCGCTGACCTATGGCCGATTCGGACAGGACGATTCCGAGTGGCGCCTCCGGGGCGACGTCGGGCGGCGGACAGACGAGCGAATCGGGGACGACGTTGCATGTCGAGGCCGCCCGCGTCCGGGGCTCGGAGCCGCCCGCCGCTTTCGCACCGACCGGGCCTTCCGCCGAGCGTGACTTCTTCGCCGAGCGACTCGCGCTGTTCGGCCGGATCGCATGCCTCGCCTCGAGCGGGTTCCTCGTCATGCGCGTGGTGCTGAACGCAGTCGCCGCCCGAGGCACCCGGCACGCTCCGCTCGAGAGGTTCCCGGTCTTTCACCTCGTCGCGACCGCGATCCTTCTCCTGATCTGGCTCATGGCCGGCAGGCGCGCCTCGTCCAATCGAGGGCTGCGCCGCCTCGACGCCGTCGGAACGATCGCCGCGGGGCTCGCCTACGCGGTAATGGCGTGGACGATGCCGCTCTCCTGGAGGCCGGACCAGCTCGTCCTGCTGATCATGAACGCCGTGCTCCTCGGCCGGGCCGCGCTCGTCCCGAGCGAGCCGCGCCGCACCGCGTGGATCTCCGCCGCCTCCGTCCTCGCGATTCCTTTCGTGACCTTCCTGATCTTCCGCGCGAACCCGTCCGGCGACCTCGTCTCCGGCGCGGTCGTGACGCAGGCGATTCTCTGGGCGACGTTCGTCGTGGTTCTCGCGACGCTGATCTCGAACATCACCTTCCACCTGCGCCGCTCGATCGCCCGCGCGCGGCGGCTCGGGCAGTACGAGCTCCTCGAAAAGATCGGAGAAGGCGGGATGGGCGTCGTCTACCGGGCCGAGCACGAGATGCTGAAGCGTCCGACTGCCATCAAGCTCCTTGCGCCGCAAAACGCGGGGGAGAAGAGCCTGCTGCGCTTCGAGCGCGAAGCGCAGCTCACAGCGCGGCTCGCAAATCCCCACACCGTCTCGGTGTACGACTTCGGACGCACGCCGGAGGGCGCGTTCTATTACGTGATGGAGTTTCTCGACGGGATCGACCTCGAGCGCCTCGTGCGAGAGGTCGGACCTCTCCCGCCGGGCCGCGTCGTGCACATCCTTCTTCAGGTCTGCGAGGCGCTCGCCGAAGCTCACGGCGTCGGGCTCGTCCACCGCGACATCAAGCCGGCGAACATCCTGCTGTCGGAGACGGGCGGCATCGCGGACTTCGCCAAGGTCGTCGATTTCGGTCTCGTCAAGGACGTCACAGGAGCGGACGACGTCCGCCTGACGCGCGAGGACGTCTTCGCCGGCACGCCGCAGTACCTGGCGCCCGAGACGATCGAGAACGGAATGTCTTCCGATCCCCGGAGCGATCTCTACGCCCTCGGCGCTGTGGCCTACTACCTTCTGACCGGGACTCCCGTCTTCGACGGACGGCTGGTCGAGGTGATCCAGAGCCATCTCCAGCGCGCTCCGGAGGCGCCGTCGGCGCGCCTCGGACGGCGCCTGCCCGCGAAGCTCGAGAAAGTCGTCCTCGAGTGCCTCGAGAAGGATCCGAACCGCCGTCCGGATAGCGCGGGGGAGTTGATCGATCGCCTCGCCGCGTGCGACGACGTCCCGCCCTGGCCGATTGAGGAGGCGCGGAAGTGGTGGAGGGCGAGAAAACAGGGGTCAGGCACGCATTTTGGTATTTCTGCCGCCGAAAAAGTCACCAATTGACATGCCTTACGCCGGACACAGCGCGGTCGTGGAGCTCCGGCAGTACACCCTCCATCCCGGAACCCGAGAGGTCCTGATCGACCTCTTCGAGCGGGAATTCGTCGAAAGCCAGGAGGAGCTCGGCATGAGCGTCATCGGACAGTTCCGCGACCTCGACGACACAAACCGATTCGTCTGGCTC
>DASUAD010000621.1:0-8261 GCA_035763965.1 Thermoanaerobaculia bacterium
CGGGAATGCGCGACGCGCAGCGGCCACCTCTTCCGCGCAGTCACGTCGGCGACACTCGAGTTCGTTCTCCTCGTGTCCGAGACGGCGATCGAGCGGACGAGGGACGAAGCGACGGGCTTGAACCTGTGGAGGGTCTGACGAGCCGGGAAACGGGAAACGGAAAAGGGTAAACGACGAGCCTCGGTTCGTTTTCCGTTTCCCGTTTCCCGTTTTCCGCCCTTACTCCATTGGCGGGTTGTACGACGGGATTCCCGTCACCGCCTCGCCGATCACGAGCGTGTGGATGTCGTGCGTTCCCTCGTACGTGTAGACGCTCTCGATGTTCGCGAGGTGGCGGAAGACCGGATATTCGTTGACGATGCCGTTCGCCCCGAGCGTCTCGCGGGCGAGCTTCGCGCACTCCCGCGCCACCCACACGTTGTTGCGCTTCGCCATCGACACGTGGTGCGGGCGCATGGTCTTGTCGTCTTTCATCCGGCCCAGGCGCCACGCGAGGAGCTGTCCCTTCGTGATCTCCGTGATCATCCACGCGAGCCGCTCCTGGACGAGCTGGTGAGAGGCGATCGGACGATCGCGCCACTGCTTGCGGCTCTTGGCGTAGTCGAGCGCGGCCTTGTAGGTCGCCATGGCGCTGCCGATCGCTCCCCACGCGATACCGTAGCGCGCCTGCGTGAGGCAGGAGAGGGGTCCGCGCAGCCCTTCGACGCCGGGGAGGATGTTCTCCGCGGGAATGCGGCAGTCCTCGAACGCGAGCTGAGAAGTCACCGACGCGCGGAGCGACATCTTTCCTTTGTGCTCGAACGTGGAGAAGCCGGGCGTCCCGCGCTCGACGAGGAACCCGCGGACGACGCCGTCGAGCTTCGCCCAGACGACCGCGACGTCGGCGATCGAGCCGTTGGTGATCCATGCTTTCGCGCCGTTCAGCACGTAGCCGCCCTCCTCTTGGCGCGCGGTCGTGCGCATTTCACCCGGGTTCGAGCCGAAGTCGGGCTCGGTGAGGCCGAAGCAGCCGATCGCCTGCGCGCTCGCGAGCCTGGGAATCCAGTGGTCCTTCTGTTCCGGCGAGCCGTACGAGTCGATCGGGAACATCACGAGCGCCGACTGCACCGACACGAACGAGCGCAGACCCGAGTCGCCGCGCTCGAGCTCCTGCATGATCAGGCCGTACGCGACGTTGTCCAGGCCCGGCAGCCCGTAGTCCGACAGAGTTGCTCCGAACAGGTGCATGCCGGCCATCTCCGGAACGAGCTGTTTCGGGAACCGGCCTTCCCAGGCGGCGTCCTCGATGATCGGGAGGACCCGTTCGTCCACCCAGCTTCCGACGGTGCCGCGGACGAGCCGCTGCTCCTCGGTGAGGAGCGCGTCGAACGCGAGGTAGTCCACCCCTTCGAATGCCATGCGGAGCCGCGCGATGCTATCAGCAGCCGGCGGCGCAGAGCTGATACCTTAATGGCGTGAGTGTCTTCACCGGCGGCTCGGCCTACACCATGGTGCGGGACATCGCCGACGGATTCGTGATCCCGACGGAGCTCACGTTCAAGAAGTTCGGGTCGGGAGATTTCGTCGTCTTCTCTCAGGAGGCCGACAAGTTCCTCCGCGAGGTCCGGGGCAATCCCCCCCTCGCGTCCGACGTCGAGGCGACGCAGAGGCGGCACCGGCGGATCCAGCGGCTGATGCAGGCGATGGCTGTCGCTCGGAGCGCTCAGAGCCGGCGCTGACGCGCCGTCGCAGGACGCCCGAAAGCCGGTGCCGCAGCACGGGGAGACGGGCGGTTCCCGATGGCGCGAGATTGCGCTCGCGCTTCTTTTCTTTCTCGCTGCGACGGTCCTCGCCACGTGGCCCCAGGCCATGCGGATGGGGAGCGGCCTTGGAGACCTCTGGGACGCGAAGCTGAACGCCTGGATCTTCCACTGGGACTACCACCAGATCTTCCGCGATCCACTCCACCTCTTCGACGCCAACATCTTTCATCCGGCACGCTACGCGCTGGCGTTCTCCGAGAATCTCTTCGGCGCCGCGCTGTTCGGTTTTCCGTTCTTCGCCGCCGGAGCGTCGACGCTCTTCGTCTACAACTTCCTCTTCCTCCTCGGCATGTTTCTCTCCGCCGCTGCGGCGTGGGCCCTCGCTCGGGACGTGACGGGCGACCCCGCGGCCTCTCTCGTCGCCGGGTTCGTCTACGCGTTCGTGCCCTGGAGGCTCGCCCAGATCCCGCACATCCAGTACCAGTGGGGCGCGTTCCTGGCGCTTCTGCTGCTGTTCCTTCTTCGGTGGCTGGACGGCGGCCGGCGCCGGGACCTCGTTTTCTTCGGCGTCTTCTTCACGTGGAACGCTTTGACGAACGTCCACTACGCGATCTTCTCCGGGATCCTCGTGGCCGTCGTGCTCTCGTGGGAATGGCTGACGGGCGACGTCAACGCGCTCGCGCCGCGGATCAGGAAGACCCTGGCCGCCGTTGCGGTCGCCGGGGTTCTGGTCCTCCCGTTCTACGTCCCCTATGCGAGGGCGGCGAAGCTCTACGAAATGCGTCGTTCCGTGGGGGAGATGCGGTTCTACTCGGCGCGGCCGTCGGCGCTCCTCGTCGCGGGCTCGCAGAACAAGCTGTGGGCTCCGCTCACGCAGCGGTTCGCGCGGCCGGAGGCGGAGATGTTCCCGGGCCTCGTGCCGGTGGCGCTCGCCGTGTATGCCGTGGTGCGGCTCCGGCGGCGGCGGGAGTCGCGCGACACCGGGTCTTCCTCCTCGCGCGAGATTGCCCCATGGCGGCGGCGGGCCGCGAAGGTGCTCGACGCGCTGGCGCTCGTGGCTTTCGCCGCCGGAATCGCGGGGCTCGCCGTGAAGGGCCTGCGCCTGGGCCCCTTCCGGCTCGACGACCCGGGGCGGGCGCTCGTCTTCCTGACGGCATTCGTTCTCGCTCGCCTCGCGATCGTGTTTCCGCGGCGGTCCGGCTACGCGAACCTGCGGGAGTTCCTCCGTGCCCGCCGTCTCGACCCGCGCGCTGGTCTCTTTGTGGCAATCGGGGTCACGGGTCTGCTCGTCGCCCTCGGCGGGTACACGCCGTACTACACGTTCCTCTTCCAGTCCTTCGGTTTTCTTTTTCGCGCGATCCGGGTCCCCGCGCGCGGCATGGTCGTCCTCCACCTCGCCCTGGGCGTCCTCGCCGCGTGGGGACTCTCGGTCCTTCTCCGGCGGGTCCGCAGCCGCCCGGAGCGCGCCGGTTTCGTCGCCGCCGCGCTCGCGTTGATCGCGATCGAATACCGCGCGGCGCCGATCGACTTTCCGGCCGTGGACCCGCGGCCCGCGCCGGTGTATCGCTGGCTCGCGGGAGTGCCCGTGCCCGGGGCGGTTCTCGAGTGGCCGATTGGCTTCGACTGGGACGCGGAGCACGTCTTCCGCTCCACGGCCCACTGGAAGAGGTTGATCAACGGCTACTCCGGGTTTGCGCCGAAGCACTACGACGAGCTGAAAGCTCTCTGTGAGGAAAGTCCGATCCCCGAGCAGGCGTGGACGCGAATCCGTGCAATGGACGCGGTTCTGCTCGTCGTCCACCCCCACGAGGTCGAGGGTCCTGCGCGCCTCAACTACGCGCGCGGCGCTCGAAAGGCTCTGTTCGAGGGGAAGCTCGAGATGCTCGGATCGTTTCCGCACGACGCCGCCACCGACTTCGTGTTCCGCATCGCCCCCGCGCCGGCGTTCCCGACCGGGATCGCTCCGGCGGACCGCGACCGCGCCGCGGCCGAATTCGCCCGGTTGACCTCCGTCGGCGAGTCCGTGCTCGCGCCTCCGATCGGCGTGATCGACTTTCCGACCGAGAACGCCGAGGTCGTCGGCGGGAGCTGGGGCTTCGGATGGGCGCTCGACGACTCGGGGATCACTCGGGTCGAGGTTGCGACCGAGCTCGGGCCGGGCGCTCCGGCCGTGACCGGAGGAGCACGTCCCGACATCCCCGCGGCTTACCCCGACTTTCCCGACACCGCGAACTCCGGTTTCGGCTTCCTCGTGCCGGACCTTCCGCCGGGAGTCCACACGCTCTCGATCACCCTCGTCGGGAAGGACGGCGGCTCGACGGTCTTGAAGCGTCGCATCCGGGTTGGCCAGGCACCATAGTCACCAGAGGCGGTGCGTGAGCAGGTCCCGAGCGAGCGACCGCGACGTTTATAATCCGGCGCTTTTATGAGCGACCCGGAAACGACGGCGATCTCTCATATCGGTGAAAAGAGCGGTTCCGAGGCGACCGTCCGCGGCTGGCTGTACAACCGGCGCTCGTCCGGGAAGATCCAGTTCCTGATCGTGCGCGACGGAGCCGGTTACCTCCAGACCGTGGTCGCGAAGAGCGAGGTCTCGCCGGAGATCTGGGCGGAGGCGGAGCGCGCGACGCAGGAGTGCTCGCTCGAGATCCGGGGGAAGGTCCGAGCCGACGCGCGGGCGCCCGGCGGCTTCGAGATGAGCGCATCGCACGTCCGGATCATCGGCCCGTCGGAAAACTACCCGATCTCCCCGAAGGAGCACGGCGTCGACTTTCTGATGTCGCAGCGTCACCTCTGGATGCGCTCCGCGCAGCAGCATGCCGTCCTCCGCGTTCGGTCCGAGGTCTCGCAGGCGATCCGCGACTTCTTCCACGAGCGCGAGTACACGCTGATCGATTCGCCGATCCTCACGGGCTCTTCCGTCGAGGGAACTTCGACGCTCTTCGAGACGGACTACTTCGGCGACAAGGCTTATCTCTCCCAGTCGGGTCAGCTTTACCTCGAGCCCGCGGCCGCCGCCTTCGGGAAGGTCTACTGCTTCGGCCCGACGTTCCGGGCCGAGAAGTCGAAGACCCGCCGCCATCTCACCGAGTTCTGGATGATCGAGCCCGAGGTCGCGTTCCTCGAGTTCGAGGGGTTGTGCGACCTCGCCGAGGAGTTCGTCGTGTCGCTTATCGAGCGGACGCTCGACCGCAGCGCCGAGGATTTGAAGCGGCTCGAACGCGATCCGTCCAGACTGGAAGCGGTGAAGCGGCCGTTCCCGCGGACGACCTATCGGAAGGCGGTCGAGACGCTCGCCGGGAAAGGCTTCGCGATCAGGTTCGGCGACGATCTCGGGGCCGACGAGGAGACCGCCCTCGTCGCGGAGAGCGAGCGGCCGCTCATCGTGTCGCGCTTCCCGACCGCCATCAAGTCGTTCTACATGCAGCCCGATCCGGAAGACCCCGAGGTGGTTCTCGGGCTCGACATGCTGGCGCCCGAAGGGTACGGCGAGATCATCGGAGGGTCGCAGCGCATTCACGATCTCGCACTTCTCGAACGACGAATCGCGGAGCACAAGCTCCCGCGCGAGGCCTACGAGTGGTACCTCGACGTCCGCCGCTACGGTACGTTTCCGCACTCCGGTTTCGGCATGGGGCTCGAGCGGTTCGTCGCATGGATGTGCGGAATCCACCATCTGCGCGAGGCGATCCCGTACCCGCGGACCTTGAAGAGGATCTACCCGTAGGCGGGGCTTCCCCGCCGCGGAGTCATCCTTTACTTTTCTTCTTTACTTCTTTACGCTCGAACGGTGAAGAGCACGATTTCCGCCAAGGGCCAGATCACCGTGCCCAAGGGCGTCCGCGACCGCTACGCGCTGGAGCCGGGCACCGAGGTCGAATTCGAGATGCGCGAGGACGGGGCGTTGCTCCGCAAGCGGAGAAGTCCGCGCCATCCGATCTGGGACGCGATCGGGTCTCTGAAGGGTTTGTGGCGTTGGCCGCGGGGGGTCGCGCACAACGTGGACGCCTACATCGACTACGTCCGGGGGGGATCCTACGAGGAGTTGACCGGCGGGAAGCGCCGGCGGAGACGGTCGAAGTGATCACCGCGCTCGACGCGAGCGTCTTGATCGATCTCGGTCTCGAAGATTCGCTCCGGGCAAGGCAAGCCGCGCAGGCGCTCGACGAGTGCGCATCGGCCGGAAAGCTCGTCATCTGCGACGTCGTGCTCGCCGAGTTTGCCCGGGGGCTCGCCGAGAGCGTCAATCCGGCCGCCTGGGTCCGCGATCGCGGCGTGGAATTCGATCCGATCGGAGAGAAAACGGCGGTTCGCGCGGGCCAGCTCCAGGCGAGGTTCGAGTCGCGGACCGGCCGCCCGTCCCGTCGCCCGATCGCCGATTTTCTGATCGGGGCGCACGCATTGCTGCAGGCGGATCGCCTGTTGACCCGGGACCGCGGCTTCTACCGCGATTACTTCCGGGGTCTTCGCCTCGTCGAGCCGGGATGAGCGCGAAGACCCTTCCGACCGTCGGCGTGGTTTCGCTCGGATGTCCGAAGAACCTCGTCGACACCGAGGTCATGCTCGGGCACCTCCGGCGCGCCGGCCACGAAATCGTCCCCGACTCGCGCGCGCGCGTCGTCCTCGTGAACACCTGCGGGTTCATCGACAGGGCGAAGGAGGAATCCGTCGACGCGATTCTCGAGCAGGTCGCGCGCAAGAAGCGGGGCGAGATCGACCGCGTCGTTGTGGCGGGCTGCATGGTGCAGAAGTACGGCCGGGAGCTCGCCGACGAGATCCCGGAAGTGGATGCATTCATGGGCCTGGACGAGCTCGATCAGGCGCCCGCCGCGGCGGACGGGCTGCCCGCTTTTCCCCGATTCACCGAGAAGCCGCTCGCGACGCGCCTGTACGACGAGGCCTCGCCGCGAGTCCTCTCGAAGCGTCGCGGTTACGCGTATCTCAAGGTCGGCGAGGGGTGCGACAACCCCTGCTCGTTCTGCACCATTCCGCAGATGCGGGGGCGCCAGAGGAGCCGCACGGTCGCCTCTCTCGTCGCCGAAGCCCGAGCGATCGAGGCCCAGGGCGTCTCCGAGCTGGTGCTGATCTCCCAGGACACCACGCGATACGGCGACGACCTCGGCTACGGGCGTTCGGGCCTCGCCCGGCTCGTCGAGACGCTGCTGCGGGAAACTTCGTTCCCGTGGATCCGGTTCCTCTATGCGTACCCGAAGACCCTCGACGAGTCGGTTCTGCATCTGATGGCGGCGGAGACGCGCTTTCTGCCGTACGTCGACATTCCGCTCCAGCACGTGTCGCGCCCCGTGCTCGCGGCCATGCGGCGCGGCGGCGACGCCGCGGCGTACCTGTCCATGGTCGAGCGCATGCGCGCTCTCGTCCCCGGGATCTCGATCCGCACGACGTTCATCGTGGGGTTCCCGGGAGAAGGGGAGGGGGAGTTCCGGGAGCTCTGCCAGTTCGTGCGACGCGCCGAGCTCGACAACGTGGGGGCGTTCACATACTCGCCCGAGCCGGGATCCGGCTCCGAGCCGCTCGGTGACCCGGTGGACGCCGCGGAGAAGGAGCGGCGCCGGGAATTCCTCCTCGCGCTCCAGCGGCCGATCGCCCGCCGGAAGAACCGGCTTCTGAGAGGCCGTGTCGTCGAGGCGATGGTGGAGGGGCCGTGCGAGGAAACCGACCAGCTTCTCGAGGGCCGCCTGCGCTCGCAGGCCCCCGAGATCGACGGAAAGCTTCTCGTCAACGACGCCGGCGACCGGGACGTCGCTCCCGGCGAGATCGTCCGGGTCCGGATCTCCGAAACGTACGACTACGACGTCGTCGGCGCGATCGTCTAGTGCTTCCATCACCCGGCCTCTCTCCGCGACAGGGAGAGAGAGTGCCGCGATGACGGCTCTCCACGTCGTCCGCGACGCGCTTCGCACGACCGACCTGCCGCGTGGCGGCATCGCGACCATCGGGAACTTCGACGGCGTTCACCTCGGGCATCGCCGCATCCTCGAGAAGGTCGTCGAGCGCGCCCGCGAGGCGGACCGCCCGTCGGTGGTTCTCACCTTCGAGCCGCACCCCCTCTCGGTGCTCCGCCCCGACCACGCGCCGCGTCGGCTCCAGACGCTGCGCCAGAAGGGGGAGGCGCTCGAGGCGATCGGCATCGAAAACCTGCTGGTCATCCCGTTCACGCGGGACTTCTCGCTCACGGAACCGGAGGAATTCGTCCGCTCCATCCTGCGCGATCGGCTGGCCGTTTCCGAGGTGTACCTCGGCAGCCACTTCGCGTTCGGACGGGGCAAACGCGGCGACATCGCTCTCCTCTCGCGGATGGGCGCCGAGTGCGGTTTTCTCGCGTCGTCGGTGGACGAAGCGGTTTTCGAAGGGGAACCGATCTCCTCGACGCGGATCCGCCGCGCGATCGCGCGGGGCGACGTCACGAGCGCGAACGCCATGCTCGGCCGGGAGTACGAGGTCGACGGTCTCGTCGCCCGGGGAGACAAGGTCGGACGCCGGATCGGCTATCCGACGATC
>DASUAD010000622.1:0-3165 GCA_035763965.1 Thermoanaerobaculia bacterium
CGAACGCGACGCTGCTGTCCGAGGAGTGGGCGAAGAAGGTTCTCGAGACCTCGCTGTCGAAAATCCGCCTCTGCATCGACACGCTGAAACCGGACGTTTACCCGATCGTGCGCAAGGGCGGGAAGTTCGACGTCGTAGTCGAGAACATCAAGCGGTTCCTCGACATGTCGAAGGGAAAGAAGATCGTCGTCGAGATCCAGCGGATGATCACGACGCAGACTCACGACGAGTCCGTGAAGGGTTTCCGCGAGTTCTTCCGGCTCGACCGCTATCCGCAGGCCACGATCATCCAGAAGACCTGCGAGGGGCTCGACACGTCCGAGGTCACCGAGCTCCACCAGGCCTACTACGGCTGCTTCCAGGGCACCCCGTACCAGTGGTTCGTGATCCTCTGCAACGGCGACGTCACGCACTGCTGTTACGACTACGACGGCACCCAGAAGCTCGGGAACGTGCGCCGGAACACGATCGCGGAGATCGCCTCCTCCCCGTTCCTCGGCACGATCGAGAACGGCTTCCGCGAGCACGACTTCTCGAAGCTCCCCCGCTGCGCCGAGTGTTTCAAGAACCCGGCAGCGAAGCCGCCGCTGACCGACCGGATCTGGCGCTACGCGCAGCTTCTTCCCTGGAAGGATCCCTTCCGCCGGTTCCTGAACGTCCCGGGAGGCGAGAACTAGTCTCCACCGCCGCGGACGCGAAGGCGATCCTTTCCCTCGAGACTCGGCTCGCGGAACCTCGGCGCCTTATCCCGCGCGACGCCGAGCCGCGCTGCCAGATCTGGTGAGCGGGCGGTAGCCCGAACCGGCGTCCTGTCGCACTAGGAGGGAGAGAGCACCGTCTCGTAGTGCGCGGACCGAGCGTCGAAACGCGTGAGCAGCCGCCGCGCCTCGTCCGGGACGACCGCGGCTTCCCAGTCCTCGCCGGCGAACTCGCGCACGGCATCGAGCGAGTCGAACCAGAGGATGGTCACGAACTCGACCCCTTCGGGAACGTCGCGCTTCAGAAGGTGAATCCCACGGAGGCCGCGGATCTCGCGAGCCTCGATGCCCGGCAGGACCTCGGACTTCAGCAGCGCCTCGTAGGCCGCCGCGTTCTCGCGGGTCGTCCACCCGTGCCAGATCCGGCTGATCACGCCTTCGCGCGGCGGGCGGCTCTCTCTTTCGGAGCCGTCGTCGGCGCCGCTTTTCCCTTCTTCGGCGGCGGCGCGAGAAACACCTCGCGCGTCGGCGGAAGTTCGCCTGCCGGCTTCTCGAAACCGCACCCCGCACGGTCGCACGCGAGCACGGCGCCCGCCTTGCGCTCGCGCAGCAGCAGGTACGGGTTGCCGCACTGCGGGCACTTCTCGGGGATCGGCCGCGCGTTCAGCGAGAAGTCGCACGCCGGGTAGTTCACGCACCCGTAAAAAGGCCGGAACCGGCCGCGGCGCTCGACGATCGCGCCCCCGTCCTTCGGGCACTTCACGCCCGTGTCGAGGACCGGCTTGGGCGGTTTGTATCGGCACTCCGGGTAGTTCGAGCAGGAGACGTACGCGCCGTACCGGCCGTGCCGGCGCACGAGCGGGTGGCCGCACTCGGGGCACGTCTTCCCCGTCGGCTCGTCGGGTCGCGCCTCGGCCTTGCCCTCCGCGATCGCGACGTTCACGACGTTGCGGCACTTCGGATAGGCGGTGCACCCCAGGAACGCCTTGCCCGTCCGGCTCTGCCGCAGCTTCATCGGGGATCCGCATTCCTCGCACGCCGTCGTTTCGAGCTCCGCCGAGTCGATGGCGTCTTCGTCGGGATCCGGGATGTGCACCGTGAAAGTGCATGCGGGGTATCCGCTGCACGCGACGAAGAGGCCGTTCTTCCCCATCCGCAGCTTCAGCCTCTTGCCGCACTGCGGGCATTTCTCCTCGAGGTCGACCGGCACCGGCAGATGGAGGCGCCGCGCTTCGGCGAGCGGGATGCCCGCCTTGCTCGAAGCCATCTTCTCCAGCGCGCGGTCGCGATCCTGCGTGAATCTCGCGTCGAACTCGGCGAGCGCTTTGCGCCAGGAGATCTTTCCCTCCTCGACGTCGTCCAGCCGCTCCTCCATCTTCGCCGTGTACCCGGTCTCGAAGAAGTCGTCGAAGTACGGGATCAGGAGCTCGACGACGGTGCGGCCGAGCGCCGTCGGCAGGAAGCGGCGGTCTTTCTTGCGCACGTACTCGCGGTCTTCGAGCTTGCGGAGGATCTCGGCGTAGGTGGACGGCCGCCCGATGCCGTTCTCCTCGAGGAACTTCACGAGCGAGGCCTCGTTGTAGCGCGGGGGCGGCTGCGTTTCCTTCTTTTCGGGTTTGACCGCGACGAGCTTCAACGTCTCCCCGGCCCGGAGCGGCGGGAGCTTCGACCCGGCGGCGTCCTTGTCCGAGTCTTCCTCGTCCTCCGGCGCGACTCCGTAGACGGCGAGGTACCCGGGCGTCTTCAACGTCGAGCCGGACGCGCGGTAGACCGCCCGACCCGCTTCGATCTCGGCGGACACCGTGTCGTAGACGGCGGGGGCCATCTGCGAGCCGACGAACCGTTGCCAGATGAGCCCGTAGAGCCGGGCCTCTTCGCTCGTGAGGTGTTTTCCGACGTCGTCCGGCGGAAGAGAGAGGTCGGTCGGACGGATCGCCTCGTGCGCGTCCTGGACGTCGCGCTTCCCCTTGAAGAAGCGCGGCGACTCGGGGAGCACTTCGGCGCCCGACCCGTAACGCGCCGCGATGTGCTCTCGCACGGCGGTGAGAGCCTCGTTCGAGACGCGCGTCGAATCCGTCCTCATGTAGGTGATCAGTCCGACGGTTCCGCGGCCGGGGATCTCCCTTCCCTCGTAGAGGCGTTGCGCGATCTGCATCGTGCGGCGCACCGGAAAGCCGAGCCGCCTCGCCGCGGCCTGCTGGAGCTGCGACGTGATGAACGGCGGCGGCGGGTTCTTCCGGCGCTCCGAGGTGTCGACCTTCGCGACGCGCCACGCGGCGCGCTCGACTTCTTCGCGCACCCGTGCGGCCGCCGCTTCCGAGTCGAGCCTCGGGTCGGTCCCGTCGAACTTCAACTTCTGCCCGTCGAACGAGACGAGCTTCGCGGTGAACGCCGGCGGCTCGGCGGCCTCGAGGTCCGCGTCCACGGTCCAGTATTCGACCGGGACGAAACCCTCGATCTCCTTCTC
>DASUAD010000623.1:0-2200 GCA_035763965.1 Thermoanaerobaculia bacterium
ATCGGCTCCATCGGCGCGACCGCCCGGAGCGTCGGGCGCTGCGGGTCAGACATCGAGTGCGGCCGCGAGCTCCGTGGCCTCGGACGTGGGCCGCAGGCACGCGAAATTCCGGCAGACCCACGCTTGCGCCGCGCCGCCGGCCGAGCCCCGCGACGCCACGAGTGGAGCGACGCTCGCAAGAGACTCGGCAGCGTCGGCGTGAGCGACGACGCGATTCAACCGGCGGCTGCGGAAGACCGCATCCCGCAGCGCCTCGAAATCCGCGCGGCCAGGGTCGCCCGAGAGCACCACCTCGCGGGGTTCGTCCTGACGGTAGTCGAGTGCCGCGAGGAGCCGCGGGAAGGCGGCCGGCGCGCGGTCGAGATAGCCGGAGAACGCGGAAAAGATCTTTTCCGCCCGCTCGCGGTACTTTCCGTCGCCGGTAAACGTCGCCAGGCGCAGAAGGTTCATCGCCGCAACGGAGTTCGATGAGGGTGTGGCGCCCTCGAAGAGCTCGCGCGGCCGGACGATCAGCCGGCCGTGGCCGTCGGCGGCGAGGAAGTATCCACCTCGGGGATCCACGAAGCGCGCCTCCATCTCGTCGGCGAGCTCGACCGCCGCCCGGAAGTAGCGCGGCTCGAACGTCGCCTCGTAGAGGTCGAGCAGGGCTTCCACGAAACAAGAGTAGTCGGAAGCGAAGCCCGAAATCCCGGCGACCCCCTCCTTTTCGCGATGCAGGAGGTCCCCGGAAACCCGGCACCGGGAGAGGATCCGGTCGGCCGCGCGACGGGCAGCCTCCTCGTAGCGCGGCTCCCGGAGCACCCGGGCCGCGAGAGCAAACGCGGAGATCGCGAGCGCGGTCCAGTCGGTCAGGAGCTTCGTGTCGGTCGCCGGATGTTCGCGGCGCGAGCGCGCGTCGTACATCCGGCGGCGCGACTCGCGGAGGATTCCTTCGATCCGCGCTTCGTCGAGTCCGAATTCGGCCGAAAGCTCCGGCACGCTCTTCACGATCGAGAGGACGGTCCGGCCGTGCTCGAAGTTGCCGGCCGCAGTGACACCGTATCGCGCCGCAACGATCGGCGTGGCCTCTTTTCCGACCGCCGCTTCCAGCGTCGCCGGATCCCAGACGTAGAAGGTTCCCTCTTCGCCGGCAGAGTCCGCGTCCTGAGCTGCGAAGAAACCGCCTTCCCCCGGCGTCATCTCGAGAAGGAGGTAGTCGAGCGTCTCGCGCGCGATCCGTGCGAAATCCTCGTTGTCGAAGGCTCGGTGCGCGAGGACGTACGCTCGAGCGAGCAGCGCGTTGTCGTAGAGCATCTTCTCGAAGTGCGGGACGAGCCACTTTGCGTCGGTCGAGTAACGGTGGAACCCGCCGCCGACGTGGTCGTAGACACCGCCGGCCGCCATCCTGGCGAGCGTCGTCTCGACCATTTCGCGGGCCCTCGGCTCGCCGGTGCGTACGAAATAGCGCACGAGGAACTCGAGGCGCATCGCGGGAGGGAATTTCGGCGCGCCGCCGAATCCACCGTACCGCGGATCGAACTCGGCGGCGAGGGCGCGCGCGGCCCGCTCGAGAGCGTCCGCGCCCACTTCCGGGCCGCCCGGAGCCCGCGTGGCGGCGTCGAGATGTTCGACGAGCTGCCCCGCGGAGGACTCGAGCTCCACGCGGCGCGTCTTCCAGGCGTCGGCGATCGCGCGAAGGAGGGTGGGAAACCCGGGACGGCCATACTGGTCGTCCGGCGGGTAGTACGTCCCGCCGTAGAAGGGGTGCCCCTCGGGCGTCAGGAAGAGGGAGAGCGGCCAGCCGCCGCTTCCCGTCATCGTCTGGACCGCGGTCATGTAGATGTCGTCGATGTCGGGACGCTCCTCGCGGTCGACCTTGATCGGGACGAAGTTGCGATTGATCAGCTCGGCGATCGCCTCGTTCTCGAACGACTCGTGCTCCATGACGTGGCACCAGTGGCACGTCGAGTACCCGATCGAGAGGAAGATCGGCTTGTCTTCCGCCTTCGCGCGCGAGAAGGCCTCGTCGCCCCACGGATACCAGTCGACCGGGTTGTCGGCGTGCTGGAGCAGGTAGGGGCTCTTTTCCTTCGCGAGACGGTTGGCCACGGAGGCAACAACCTACCTCGACAGAGCGGGATTCCTATCGGAAATCGGTAATCGGAAATGGAAAATCGAAAAAACCGGCTCTTCGAGCGCCTCGATTACCGATTACCGATTA
>DASUAD010000624.1:0-4566 GCA_035763965.1 Thermoanaerobaculia bacterium
AAAAGGAGGACGTCGACGCGAATTACTTCCGACTCGCCGAGCGCCTCCTCTCGGAGGACGCGCGGGCGAAGGGTGTCCGCGCGATCTTCGGCACGCACGACCCGGCGCTCATCCGGCGGATCGAAGAGCTCGCCCGGTCCCGCGAGCTCACGCCGGCGGACGTCGAGTTTCAGATGCTCTACGGGATCCGCCGGCCGGAGCAGCTTCGTCTCGCGGCGGCGGGCTACCGGTTCCGCGTGCTGATCAGCTAC
Source organism: Thermoanaerobaculia bacterium (assembly GCA_035763965.1). Classification (GTDB taxonomy): domain Bacteria; phylum Acidobacteriota; class Thermoanaerobaculia; order UBA5066; family Gp7-AA6; genus Gp7-AA6. The sequence goes on from DASUAD010000624.1 coordinate 252, forward strand.
GGCGAGGCGTGGTTCGCCTGGTACATGCGCCGCCTCGCCGAGCGACCGGCGAACGTGCTGTTCGTCGTGAAAAGCGTCTTCGCGCGCTGAAAGCTCGAAGCCGGACAGCTCAGGAGTAGACGGGTGGCTCTCCGTAGCAGGCGCGGAAGAGAAGCGTGACGGAAATCGCCTGCATCCCGATCAGGACTCGCGCTTCACCCCGGATGACCTGCACGTCCCGGATCGGGCTCGTGACGACGCGGTTACCGAACTCGAGACGTAGCCCGCGGGCGGCGACGAGGTCGCGCTTGATCGCCGTTCCGCCCCACGTGCATCCGCTGATCGAGAGCGTCACGGGCGACATTCCGTTCCGGTCGAACCACCCGCCGGAGACCGAGTAGCTCCCCTCGTCTTCCACGTGAATGCAATACAGAGAATTCTCGGTGGCGACGAGGACGCGGTCGCCACGATGCAGGTCCGCCTTACGGATGGCCTCGAATCGGCCGACCTGCTCGAGTATGGCGTCTACGGTCCGAACCCTGGCGATCATCGGTGCTGGCTGGCTCCTGGTCCTGACTCTCTCACTCTAGTCTAATCCTCCCGAAAGCGTGTCAGAGCGTCGCACGAGGTCGCTCCCACTGATTCCTCCGACGCATGAGAAAGGCCAGGAATTCCGGGTTGTCCCGCAGAGGGTCGAGGTAGGGTCACCCTGAAAGAGGGGACGGGAAACCGTCTGCGACCAATTTCTTCAGGCAGGCGATCGCCTTCTTCTCCTCGCCCATCAGCGTGTAAGCGCAGCCGATCCCGTACTCGTCGTGGTGAGAATGGCCGGGGCCTTTCCCAGCATGGATCGTCCGGCCGATGGCGACCTCCGCTCCCGGTCGGTTTCCTTTGCGCGCGAGGAGAATCGCCTCGAGCGCCGGGTCTTCTCGGTAGGAATCCCGGAAACTAGGCCGCGACGTCCAGGTTCGCGTTCCGCCACGCCGCCATTCCGCCAACGACGTTGGTGATCTTCGTGAACCCCTGCTGCTCGAGCACGCTCGTCGCGATCGAGGAGCGAAAGCCGCCGGCGCAGATGACGGCGAGAGGCTCATCCTTCGGGAGCGCCGCCGCCCCATCCGCGAGAGTGTTCAGCGGGACGTGAAGAGCGCCCGCGATGTGCCCCGCCTGCCACTCCCCCGGCCGCCGCACGTCCACCACCTTCGCGCGCCCTTCGCGGACGCGTGCATCGAGCTCCTCGACGCTCATCTGCTCCATGGTCGCGAGCGGCAGACCGGCCCGGTCCCATTCGAGGATCCCACCGGCGAGGTAGCCCGCGACGTTCTCGATTCCGACCCGCGCGAGACGCGTCCGCGCCTCGCGGACCTGGTCTTCCTCCTCGGCGACCAAAACGATCGGAACCTGAGGCGAGATCAGCGCTCCCGCCCAGGAGGCGAACTGTCCCGAGAGGCCGATGTGGAGCGATCCGGGAATGTGACCGGCGCCGTACTGCGCAGCCGGACGCGTATCGAGGACCGCCGCACCCTTCTTCCGCAGCGCATCGACGTCGCGCGCCTGGAGCGCCGCCGGGTCGGGGAGCTTCGCCAGCTCGGGTGCGCCGTCGCGGTTGATCGCGACGTCGCGCGAGAAGTAGGCGGGCGCTTCGGGCAGGTCCGTCGTCATCATCCGGACGAACTCCTCCTTCGGCATCGGCTTCAACGCGTAGTTGAACCGCCGCTGCTGGCCGATCGTGGAGCTCGTCTCGCTCGAGATGTTTCGCCCGCACAGAGAGCCGGCGCCGTGCGCCGGATAGACCTCGACCGAGTCGGGAAGCGCAAGGAGCTTCCCGTGCAGAGAGTCGTAGAGCATGCCGGCGAGCTCCTGCGCGCTCATCCGGGCGCCGAGAAGATCCGGCCGGCCGACGTCCCCGATGAAGAGCGTGTCACCCGTGAGGACCGCCTTCGGGGTATCCGAAACCGAGCGGTCGATGACGAGGATCGAAACCGATTCGGGCGTGTGGCCGGGGGTCTCGAGAAAGCGGAGCACGACGTCACCCATCCGGATCTCGTCGCCCTCCCGGACCGGCACGTGCTCGAATTTCGCGCCCGCCTTCGCGCCGAAGTAGATCTTCGCGCCGGTGCGGTGGGCGAGCTCGCGGTGGCCCGAGACGAAATCCGCGTGGAGGTGCGTCTCGATCACGTGCTTGATCACGAGGCCCTGCGCGCGCGCTTCGTCGATGTAGCTGTCGACGTCGCGCCGTGGATCGACGACCGCAGCCTCGCCGTTCGAGCCGATCATGTAGGACGCGTGTGCGAGACACCCCAGATAGAACTGTTTGAAGTACATGGCGCGGATGCTACCCCTTCACCGGCGCGGTTGCACCCTCTCCCCGCCGGGGGTGCGCGAGGGGTCTCGACTGGAGACGCCGACAGAATGTTCCGGCCGCGACCGAAGGTCGCGTTCCCGTGAAGCGGGCGGCCGGAGGTGCCGGGGGTGAGGGGTATCGAGTGAGCCGTCAGGCTCGCTCGATCTCCACCGCGAAGTCCGGCGTCAGGCGGAGGCGCAGGTGCGCGAGTTGGCAGGGCCAGCCCTCCCGCTCGATGCGCGCCGAGACGCGGCGCCAGATCCAGGCGGCGACGTTCTCGGCCGTCGGTGGGACCCCGTCGAATCCGGGGACGTCGGCATTGAGGTTCTTGTGGTCGAGCGGCGCGTCGACCTCTTCCTTCAGGACGCGATCGAGGTCCGTCAGGTTGACGACCATCGAGGAGTCCGGGTCGATCGCACCCTCCACCGCGACCTCGAGGGTGAAGTTGTGTCCATAACCGTGGGGACTCTCCTCGCCGTAGACGGCTCGGTTCCTCTCGGGACTCCAGTCCTTTCTCCAGAGGCTCCGGCCGGCGTTGAAGTGGATCGTCCGCGAGAGGCGGATCACGCGGGCAAGCTAGCACAGGGACGCGGCAGATGGAGACCCGGCCCTCGATGCCGCAGGTGGAGACCGGACCCCAAATAGAATCCCCTCATGAACCTGTACTCCACTGCCTCGGAGCTCGAAGAGGATCTCGACCGCTCGGGAGCCGTCCGGCGCGACGGGCCTCTCGCCGTGACGAACCCGGTCCGCTTCCGCGACCAGGTCCTGGACGGGCTGGTGTGGACCGCGGTCTTCGGAATCCGCGACGCGAAGGAAGCCGCGCGCCAGGCCATCCGGGAGGCGGCCGCTTCGCTCGGGATCTTCCCGGCGTCGATTCTTCCGCTCTACGACGCACGCGGGCGCGGCGAGGTCTCGGGGTTCACGGTCCCGGCGATCAACGTCCGCATGCTCGGCTACGACACGGCACGCGCCGCCTGCAGCGCCGCGCGGAAGCTCTCCGCGGGAGCGGTCGTCTTCGAGATCGCGCGCAGCGAGATCGGGTACACCGATCAGCGCCCCGGCGAGTACGCCGTCGTCATGCTCGCCGCCGCGATCCGCGAAGGATGGGAAGGACCGATCTTCATCCAGGGGGATCATTTCCAGACGAACCCGAAGAAGATGGAAGCCGACCCCGACAAGGAGATTGCGGCGATCGAGGCGCTGATCGAAGAGGCGATTGCGGCGAGTTTCTACCAGATCGACATCGACACCTCGACGCTCGTCGACCTCTCGAAGTCGACGCTCGACGAGCAGCAGGCGGTGAACTCGAAGCTGACGGCGCGGTTCACGAAGTTCATCCGGGCACGCGAGCCGAAGGGCATGCCGATCTCGATCGGCGGAGAAATCGGGGAAGTCGGAAAGGCGAACTCGACGCCGGAGGAGCTGCGGGCCTACATGAACGTCTACCGCGGCGAGCTCGGCGGCGTGAAAGGCATTTCGAAGGTGTCCGTCCAGACCGGGAGCTCCCATGGCGGAGTCGTCGGGCCCGACGGCACGGTTCTGCGGGTCAAGATCGACTTCGAGACGCTGCGGAGGATATCGAGCGTCGCACGCGAGGAATACGGTCTCGCCGGAGCGGTCCAGCACGGCGCGTCGACTCTTCCTCCCGAGTTTTTCGGCAGCTTCCCCGCCAACGACTGCGCCGAGATTCACCTCGCGACGGAATTCCAGAACATGGTGTACGACCATCCCGTCCTGCCGCCGCCGTTGAAGCGCGAGGCCGAGCGGTGGCTATTCGAGAAGATGGCGGACCAGAAGAAAAAGGGGGAAACCGAGAGCCAGTTCCTCTACAAGACGCGCAAGTTCGCGATCGGCCCCTTCAAGGAGCAATTCTGGAACCTCCCGTCGGGAACGCGCGAAGCGATCCGCGAGACGCTCGAAAAGAAGTTCGTGTTCCTCTTCGAAAAGCTCGCCGTCGCGAACACCCGCGCAATCGTCGCGCAACACGTC
>DASUAD010000625.1:0-2221 GCA_035763965.1 Thermoanaerobaculia bacterium
GCGGGAAGGGCCTCGCATCGTGCGTCGCGCCGGCGTGGACGCGATTCGCGAGAAGTCGCTGCGGCAGACGACGCGGCTGCTCGAGCTCCTGCGCGCGCGGGGCTTCCGTTCAGCGACGCCGCGGGATGCTTCCCGGCGCGGAGGAACGGTCGCCGTCGATTTCGAGCACGCGCTCGAAGTGTCGCGAGAGCTGAACGCGCGCGACGTCGTCGTGGACTTCCGGCCCGGGGCCGGCATCCGCATGTCGCCTCACTTCTACACGGCGGACGAAGAGCTCGATCGCGCGTTCACCGCGATCGACGAGATCCGCGCGTCCGGCGCCTGGGAGCGCTGGATCGACCGCCCGATCGTGGTGACATGAACCAGGCCGTCGCCGCAGCCCGGTCCGTTCCGCGTCCGCGAAGCCGCGGCAGGATGTTCGCGCTCGCCGGGAGCACGGCGCTGATCCTGGCTTCCGTCGGTCTCTTCCTGGTCTCGCGGGGCAAGTGGTCCGACGCGATCATCGACTCGGGCCGCGAGTGGATCGTGCCGGATGCCCTCGCAAAGGGAGACCTCCTCTATCGCGACGTCGTGTACTGGTTCGGCCCGTTCACCCCCTACTTCCACGCGGCGTTCTTCAAGCTGTTCGGTTCGAGCTTCTCGACACTCGTCGTGGCCGGGGTCGTCGGCTCGATCGGGGTGCTCGCCGCGCTGTGTTTCGCGCTCACGACCGTCACGGGCCGCCGGGAGGCGGCGCTCTGGACGGCTCTGGCGGTTCCGGCCCTCATCTTCATGCCGAACGCGGGCGGCCCGATCCTGGGGATGGGTTATCGCATCTGGCACGCCGCGGCCTTCGCGCTCGCGGCGATCGGTCTCGCAGCGCGACCGGGCGAGAGTCCCCGCCCCGTCCTCCGCGACTTGACCGTCGGAGCCCTGTGCGCGCTCTGCGGACTCTGCCGGACCGAATGGGGACTCGTCGCGGTTGCCGCGTCGTGCTCGGTCTATCTGCTTCGGGAGCGCTCGTCGCGGGAGTGGCTTCGCGCGGTTTTCAGGACGGCCGCATCTTTCCTCCTTCTCTTCGGAGGGGTGATCGCCGCCTTCGTCGCAGCCGCGGGATGGAAGGCGGTCATCGAGGACGGACACGTGCTCCTGACCGGCCTTCCGGCGGAAACGCGCGCGTTTCTCATCGCGTTCTCGGGCATCCGCGATTGGCGCAACGGCGTTCTCGAAATGCTCTACTCGGCCGCGATGTGGGCGGGAGCGCTCGTGCTCCTCCAGATCCTGGCGATCGGCCGGAGAAGTCGCGCGCGCGTCTTACGGAAACTGCCGCTCCTCGCAATCCTCTTCTTGGTGCTCGCTTCGACCGCCGTCCTCGGCGGGGCGGGCGGAGCGGTCCTCTTCAGCGCGGCGCCGGGGATCTGCCTGGCGACGGCACTGCTGGCAGTTGTGAAGCGCGACCGGTCGAGCGCGGGCCTTCTCGGTTTCGGGATTGCGGGAGTCGTCTTGTCGTATCGACGGCCATTCCACATCGGAGACTCTGCGTACGTGGGGCCTCCGCTGCTCTTCCTGTTCGTCTGCGCGGCAGGCCTCGTCCGGTGGGTCGTTGACAGAGAGGATGACGTGGACACCTGCGAGCGACTCCGCGCGTACGCGGCGGGAGCCGTCATCACGCTGGTCGTTCTGGGTTTCGCGGGCCGCACTCTCGGATACCGGGGGGACGAGCGGATCACGATCCCGGGCACAGAAGGAATGTTGTCCGCGCGTCCCGAGGTCGTCGCCGAATGCACGAAGCTGGCAGGGGCGGTTCGGCGCGAGAGCCGCACGCACGACAGTCTCGTCGTCTTTCCCGAAGGCGAGATCTTGAACTATCTGAGCGGTCGGCCGAACCCGCTCCGCCACAAGCTGTACGTCCCTGGGTATCTGAGTGAGAAGAACGAGGCCGAGTTGTTGGCGCAGCTCGGCCGCTCCGCTCCGTCGGTGATCATCGTGCTTGATCGCACGACGCAGGAATACGGCACTCCGACTTTCGGGCTGACGTACGGCAGACGAATATCCGATTGGATTGAGGAAAACTATCGGGTTCGTCGCTTCGATCGGCGGAAACGGAGCTTGTTCGCCATTGCGAAGCGAGAGCTGCTCGGTGAAAGTCCAGGAACGCCTCTAGAATAGACTTTAAGGATCGCACTCTTGCCAATTCTCGTGGATGCGCTGCGTGCTTCGCCGCATCGGGCTCCTGACCGAA
>DASUAD010000626.1:0-3436 GCA_035763965.1 Thermoanaerobaculia bacterium
GCCCTGCGTCGCGACTTCGGCATCGAGCCCTCGACGGGCCGTCGCCGGCCGTCACGCCTCGACCCGGCGCTTCCGCGCGGCTTGAACCTGGTGGGCTGGTTCGATTCGCCGACGGGGATCGGTCAGTCGCTCCGGTCGCTCGGCCGGGCGGCGGAGGCAGTCGGGGTTCCGGTCGCGAGGATCGAGGCGGGATTGCTCGAGTCGGCCGGCCCGTCCGCGGCGCCGTATGCTTCGAATCTCTTTCACGTGAACGCAGACGGCGCCGCGTCGGTGGTCGAGCTCTGCGGTCCGGACATCCACCGCGGCCGCGCGAACGTCGGCTACTGGTACTGGGAGACGGAGGAGTTCCCGTCCGAATGGCGCGACCGCTTCGCCTATTTCGACGAGATCTGGGTCGCCTCGGAGTTCTGCCGCGCGGCCATCGGGAAAGACGCGGAGATCCCCGTGGCGGTCGTTCCCCCGCCCGTGATTCTCGACTGCCCCTTAATTCCGGTCGAGGCCGCGCCCGCCGGGACGCCGTTCCGATTCCTCCACGTCTGCGACGCCGAGAGCGTGCCGGAACGCAAGAATCCGATGGGCGCGGTGCGCGCGTTCGCGCGCGCGTTTCCCTCGGACCGGTCCGTATCGCTCACGATCAAGATCGCCAACGCCGACAAAGCGCCCGGTCTGGTCGAGGCTCTGAGGAAGGCGGCCGGCGTCGCGCAGGTCGAGGTCGACGCCTCGCCGGCGGGCCGCGACGACATCGAGCGTCTTCTCGCGGGGTGCGACGCGTACGTTTCTCTCCACCGCTCCGAGGGCTTCGGTCTCGTGACCGCGGAGGCGATGGCGCTCGGCAAACCGGTCGTCGCGACCGATTACTCGGGGCCGCGCGATTTTCTCGACGAGGCGACCGGCTATCCCGTTCGCTGGAGTCCCGCGGTGCTCGGCAGAGCGCTCGGTCCGTATCCGGCCGGCACTCGATGGGCGGAACCCGAAGAGGAGCATGCGGCCGCGGCGTTCTACGACATAGTTTCCAACCGCGCCGAATCGGCGCGCCGCGGGGATGCGGCGCGGCGTCGCATGCGAACGATCTTCGGGCTCGAAGCCGCGGGCCGGCGCATCGCGGAGCGGCTCGACGGACTCCTCGCCCGGCTGGGCGCGCGCCCGTGAAGCCCGAGTGGGAGAAGGGAATCCGGGGGCGGATCTACGCTCTCGGCCGCCGCGTGATGCCGCTCGCGTGGAGGCGTGCCATCCGTCGCCGGTTCTCTCCGGAGAAGGTGTTCGGGCTCCGGAAACCTCCCGTGGACATCCCGCGTTTCGAGTTCGATCCCTCCGAGTCCCGGCCGGGAAGGCCCGACGTCGTCGTCCTGCCCGTGATCGCGTGGTCCTACCGGCGCCAGCGCCCCCAGCAGCTCGCGCTGGCTCTCGCCCGCGGCGGGCGTCGCGTCTTCTACGGCTCGCTCGAGGGGGAAGGGGAGCCGCGGGAGCCGACCGGGGTCGCCCGCGGCGTGACGCTTCTCCCGATCGCCGGCGTGCGACGCGAAGACCCGGCCGACCGGCGGCTCGAGGGATCGACGCTCGACCGGGCCGCCGACTCCCTGGCGGGAGCACGCGAGCGGTTCGAGCTACACGAGACCGCGCTTCTCGTCCAGAGTCCTTTCTGGGCGCCGCTCGCGACGCGGCTCTCCGCGCGCTTCGGATGGAAGGTCGTTTACGACTGCCTGGACGAGCACGCGGCCTTCCCGGCGAACCGCCCGCAGGCGCTCGCCGCGGCCGAGGAGGAAGTGCTCGCTGCCGCCGACCTCGTGGTCGCCACCTCCGAACCCCTCGTCGAGAGGCTCCGCCGGCGCCGTCCGGACGCGATCCTCCTGCCGAACGCCGCGGACGCCGATGCGTTCGGCGCCCTGCCCGACCCGGCGGCCGTGGCCGGCCGGCTCACGGTCGGATACGCCGGCGCCGTCGACGACTGGTTCGACTTCGACCTCGTCGCCGCGGCCGCGCGTCTGCGCCCGCAGTGGCGTTTCGAGATCGTCGGCGGCGTCGAGGGAAGGCGGCCCGCAGCCTCGCGCTTCCCCGAGAACGTCGTCTTCACCGGCGAGCGTCCGTACTCGGAGATGCCGGCCATCCGCGCGAAATTCGACGTCGAGATCATTCCTTTCCGTCTCTCCGCGCTCACCCACGCGACCGACCCGGTGAAGCTGTACGAGGCGCTCGCCGCCGGCCGGGGCGTCGTCGCCACGCCGATGCGGGCGCTCGCACCCCTTCAGGAGCGCGACCTCGTCCGGTTCGCCGAGACGCCCGAAGACCTGGTCCGGCAGATCGCCAGCGCGGCGGCGGCGGGGCACGCCGAGATCGAGCGGCGGCGCGCCTTCGCTCGGGAGAACACGTGGGAGGTGCGCGCGGAGGAGCTCGGCCGCCGACTCGAGGAGCTCTGGCCGCTCGTCTCGATCCTCGCCGTGACGCACGACGGGATCGGCTGGACGCGCCTCTTTTTCGAATCCCTCGAGCGCCGGACCGACTGGCCCCGTTTCGAGGTCGTGGTCGCGGACAACGCCTCGACGGACGGCACCCGCGAATGGCTGGGAGACGAGGAGCGCAAAGGCGGCCTGCGCGCCGTGATGCTGCCGGAGAACCGCGGGTTCGCCGCCGGAATCAACGCGGCGGCGTCCGCCGCCCGCGGCAGGTACCTGTGCCTCATGAACAACGACACGGTCGTCACGCGCGGCTGGCTCTCCGCCCTCGTGCGCCACCTCGAGCGCGACGCCGGCCTGGGAATGGTCGGACCCTCCACGAACGAGATCGCGAACGAGGCGAAGGTCGAGGTCGGGTATCGAGAGCTCAAGCATCTCGAGTCGTGGGCGCGCGGCTTCACGCGCGCCAACGCCGGCCGCGCCGATGACGTTCCGATGCTCGCGATGTTCTGCGCGCTCCTTTCCCGCGACGTGTTCGACCGGGTCGGCCCCCTGGACGAGCGTTTCGAGATCGGCATGTTCGAGGACGACGACTACTCGCGTCGCCTCGCCGCGGAAGGGCTCCGGCTCGCCGTTGCCCGCGACTCGTTCGTCCACCACGCCGGGCGGGGAACGTTCCGGGCGATGCCGGAGGAGGAGTACCTCCGGATCTATCGGGAAAACGGACGCCGGTTCGAGGAGAAGTGGAGCGCGTCGCCGCGGATCTCCATCCAGAGGCCTTCGTTCGAGGAGATCGCGCGGAAGGCCGACGAGCGCGGGGCGCTGTTCGTCTTTCCGCCGTCGATCGGCTGGGACGTCGCGCTCGTGCAGCGTCCGCACCACCTCGCCCGCGCTCTGGCGAAGCTCGGCTTCCCGGTGATCTTCGAGGAAACGGGGGGCGCCGCCTCCTCCGACGCCGCCGCACCTCTTCGACGAGCGGTTGCGAGACGGCGAACACCACATCCGCTTCTTTCAGGGCGCGGTCGTGATTGCGTCTCAATGCGCGC
>DASUAD010000627.1:0-4081 GCA_035763965.1 Thermoanaerobaculia bacterium
CGAGGGCGTGTCGCACGTCATCAACTACGACCTGCCGCAGGATCCCGAGGACTACGTGCACCGCATCGGCCGCACGGGGCGAGCCGGCGCCCTCGGGATGGCGGGGTCGATCGCATGCGAGGACTCCGTTTTCTCACTCGATTCGATCCAGAAGCTGATCGGCCGGGAGATCCCGGTCCAGTGGGCCCCGGAGGAGATCCTTCGGGTGGGGCGGAACTTCGTGGAAACGAGGCCGCATCGCCGGACCCCTTCCCCCGCGCGACGGCCCTCCGCGCGGCCGGCCGCGGCTGCGCCGGTCACCTACGGCCGCGGGAAGCGGAAGAGAAGGTAGGGGTCAGGCAGGCAATCTGGCATTGTTCGCGATTCGATCGACTCGCTTTTTCAGGTCCGGATCGCGGGACATTCGCTCCTCCAGGGATCGCACGCCGTGCGCAAGCCCGGTTTCCTCGCGTCGGAACAGCCGCGCCATCGCCGCCACGGGTATCCCGAGTCGTGCTCGCGCCAGGTACGCCGCCACGATCCGGCACTCCGACAGAGCTTGCCGGCGCGCGGGACCGGCGAGATCTTCGAGTGTCAACCCATAACAAGCGGCCACGGAGCGCCCGACGTTTTCCGGAGTCCAGACCCGGCTCCTCCTCCGCGGCAGCGGGACCTGACGAAGAGCCCGCAACGCGAACTCCTCATCGCCCTTGACGGAGGCCTCGTAGACGGTGACCGCTTCGTAGTCGCCTGCCTCCGCGCCCCCGTCCTTCATCAGCGTGCGGTATCGTCGGAGTGCGATTGATCGACTCGGCCCCAGCAGCGCCAACGCACCATCCAGATCGAGCCACGGAGGTCCGGTCCCCCTTCGAAAAAAGCGGTCGCTGGACCAGCGGTAGACCTCTGTCTCGCTCACCAGACCACCCTTGACCGGGTTGTTGTGGATGTACCGAATCAGCGCCACGAAATAGCGTTCGGAATCGACGAGGAACGACTTGTAGCGTCCCTGGAACAAGTGCCCGACCCGCGCGTGGCGCTGATTGAAGCGCAGCGTGTAAGAAGACTGCAGCACGTGCATGAACGCTGACAGCTCGCGGGAGCCCTGCTGCACCGCCAGATGAACGTGATTCGGCATCAGGCAGTATGCAAAGACCTTGAGACCGAAGCGCTGCCCGTAGCGGGCAATCCGATCGAGGTAGTCCTCCCGATCGACGTCGTCCCGGAAGACCTCCCGACGCTCGTTTCCCCGTGCGATCAGGTGATGCAGCGTGCCGGGGGCCTGCAGTCTCGGCGGCCTGGCCATCCGAGAGAGAGTTGTCGCAGGGTCTCGATCGGGAGCGCCGCGCTGAGGTCGGGCGCTGCCCGGAAAATGCCAGATTGCCTGCCTGACCCCTAGAAGCTCTTCAGGAAGTCGGCGTTCGTCCGGAACTTGGAGAGGCGACCGAGAACGAGCTCCATCGCCTGGATCTTGTCGACGGCGGCGAGAGCGCGACGCAGCTTGACGATTTTCGGGAGCTCTTCGGGGTTATAGAGCTTCTCTTCCTTGCGGGTTCCCGACTGCGGGATGTTGATGCACGGGAAGATCCGTCGGTTGAAGAGGTCGCGGTCGAGGACGATCTCCGTGTTGCCGGTTCCCTTGAACTCCTGGAAGATGATCTCGTCCATCCGCGAGCCCGTGTCGATGAGCGCGGTGGCGATGATCGTCAGTGATCCTCCGCCCTCGGCGTTTCTGGCGGCGCCGAAGAAGCGTCGCGGTTTCTCCATAGTCCGGGCGTCGATCCCGCCCGAGAGGATCTTGCCGCCCCCCTTCTGCATGTGATTGTAGGCACGGGCCAGACGCGTGATCGAGTCGAGGAAGACGATCGCGTGCTTGCCGCACTCGATCAACCGGCGAGCCCGCTCCGCCACGATTTCGGCGACCGCGATGTGATTCTCGGCGGAGAGGTCGGCCGACGACGCGATGACCTCTCCGCGCACGACGCTGCGCCGGAAGTCGGTGATCTCCTCGGGGCGCTCGTCGATCAGGAGCACGATGACGTGCACGTCGGGAGCGTTGACGCCGACCGCGTGCGCCATCCGTTTCAGAAGGGTCGTCTTGCCGGCTTTCGGAGGCGCCACGATCAGGCACCGCTGGCCGCGCCCGATGGGCGCGAGAAGATCGGTGACGCGCCCGCACATCTCGTCCGGCTCGGTCTCGAGCTTCAGCCAGGCGTTGGGGTCGATCGAGACGAGCTCCTGGAAGGCGGGACGCTGCCGGAATGCGGCGGGAGTGAGTCCCTCGACCGTATCCACCCGCTTGACGACGGGCCGGCCCCCGTCGGCCGCGAAGCCGCCGATCAGGGCGCCCGCCTCGAGACCCTCCCGGACAATGAGATCACGCGGGACGAGCGGGTCCCGCGGCGTCGGCAGGTAGTTGGTGCTGGCGGTGACGAGGACGCCCGGCTGGTTCTCCTTGGGCGGGAGGAAGAGCACGCCTTCGACGGGTCGCTCCGGGCCTGTGGCGGCGAGCTCGTCCACTCTCTCCGGCGATCCATTCGGACCGAAGCCGCCCGGGCGCCCTCCGCGGCGACGCCGCCGCCTGCGCCGCCGGTGCGGACGCGGCTGGCCCTGCCCTTCTCCGGGTAGAGGCTCGCGAGTCTGGTGTCTCGAGGCCGGAGAGGCTGCTCCTTCCGTCGAAACGGAAAAGGACGTAGCGCTTTCCGGGGTCAAGGGATCTTCGGACATGAACTCCTGGATGCCGCCGCGCTGACTCGCTGTCCGGGCGGGAGAAACGGATTCTAACCCAAAACCGCCTCCCGGCGAAACCCGAACATTCGGGTCACGAGAACAGGGCAAGAACCCGGGACGCATCCGCGGGCGGCACTCCCGCCAGCGCGAAGTCTTCCCGGGCGTGCTCGGGTGTCGAAACGCCGACCAGGGCCGTCGTCATTCCGGGTGAAGAACGGGAGAACTGAAGAGCCCGCTGGGCGCCGGGCGCCGCATCGGGGAAAGCCGCCTCGATTTCGTCGGGGAGATCGCCCGCGAGCCGTCCCTGGAGGAGCGACGCCGACCCGAACGCGGCCAGCCGGAGCTCGTTCGCAGCCGAGAGTGCCGAGCGTCGCCCGTCCGCGGATTCCTGCGACCGGTAGGCGACCGCCTGCGCCATCGCGAGGTTGACCGGAAGCTGAATTGCCGCGAAGTGGTGATCCCTGCCGGCGACCTCTTCGGCGACCGCGAGAGTCTCGGCGAGCGAGAGATGCTCGGGGTGCTCGGGAGGAACCCGCAGGCCGTCCCACGTCGCCAGTCCCCAGCGCGCGATCCGACCGAGAGCAGCCGCCTTCTCGAGCGTGTCGACCGCCGTCACGAGCCGTGCCCGGAAGGTCGGCCGATCCACCGAGGTCCTCTGCGATTCGATGTTGTGGAGGTAGTAGAGGTCGATCGTCTCGAGCCCGAGGTTGCGCCGGCTCCGATCGATCTGGTCCTCGAGGTAGCCGGGAGCCATGCAGTGCCCGCCGGATGCGATCTCCGCTTTCGGAGCGATGCCGGTAGCGACGAACGTCTCGAGAATGAAGCGGCGAGGATCGCGCCGGTCGTCGGAATCGTGCGGCAGGTAGCCCCCCTTGGTCGAGACGAACACTTCGTCGCGCCGCGCCGCGCCGTTCTGAAACGCGCTCGCGAGCGCCCGACCGATCGCGCGCTCGCTCTTCTGTCCCCGATAGTTGATCGCCGAATCGAATACGTTGACGCCGGAGGAGAGGGCGACCGCGATCGACTCCTCGTAGCCCCGGTCGGTCGCGGAGTCTTCTTTGCCGAGGTAAGTCCCGAGCCCGATCGAGGAAAGGACGAGACCCGCGGCCTCGCGGAAGTGGCCGGCCGCGGCCTTCGCGCGCCCCGCGAAACGTTCCGTACCGTCGAGAGTGGCGCGTCCCGGAATCACCCCGGGGAGGCTATCCCGTTTTCCGTTTTCCGTTTTCCGTTTTCCGGCTACGCGTATCCCCGGTCGATGAACCCGAGGTTCGGATAACCGCTCCCGAGAATCGCCGCCGCGTCCGCGCCCAGCCAGTCCTGCAGGATCGTCCCGTAGTACGAGCGGAAATCGTTCTGCATCCGGCGGTTTCCGTTC
>DASUAD010000628.1:0-6660 GCA_035763965.1 Thermoanaerobaculia bacterium
TTATGGAGCAGAAGGCGAAGCACGGGGCGAAGGAAGTCGACGCGGCCTGGCTCAAGGACTATCCGGGCGGAAAATAGGAAACGCTGACCCGCCGGGCGGCGACGGGCCGCCCGGCTTTCGCATCGAGCGCACCTCCGGAAAGGGAGCGCGTCCATGAGGCTCGTCTCGGCGGCACTGGTTCTCTGCCTGGCGGCGGGTGCGGCGGCGGCCGAGCCGGTCAAGCCGGCTGCGCCGACGAACGAAGACTGCCTCACCTGTCACGAAGACCCGGAGGCGAAGCGCGCGAACGGCACCTCCGTCTTCGTGCCGAAAGACCGGTTCTCCGCGTCCGTGCACGGTCAGGCGGGTCTCGCGTGCGTGGACTGCCACGCCGACCTGGCGACGGCCACGGAATTCCCGCACGCCGAGAAGCTCGCGCCCGCGCAGTGCCAGACCTGCCACGGCGACGTCGTGGCCGAGTACGGCAAGAGCGCCCACGCGATGGCGAGGAAGAGCGGCGAGTCGTTCGCGGCGACGTGCGCGGACTGCCACACCGCCCACGCGATCCGTTCGGCGAAGGATCCGACTTCCCCGACGTACGTTCTCAATCTGCCGTCGACCTGCGGGCGCTGCCATGGCAACGCCGACGTGATCCGGAAGGGACACATCGCGATCGGCAACGTCGTCACGCTGTACCAGGACAGCATCCACGCCAAAGCGCTGAACAAAAGCGGGCTCGTCGTCGCTCCGACCTGCAAGAGCTGCCACGGGATGCACGACGTGCGGCGCGCGTCCGATCCGGAATCGAAGGTGTTCCGGCTGAACGTCCCGGCCACGTGCGGGAACTGTCACGAAGGGATCCGGCACCTGTACGACGCCGGCATCCACAGCGCGGCCGTTCGGCGGGGAAACCCGCGGGCGCCCGTCTGCACCGATTGTCACACGGCGCACCACATCCAGGAAGCGACGCAGGAAGCGTGGCGGCTCGACGTCGTGCGTGAGTGCGGTACGTGCCACCGCGAATCCCTGACGACCTACCGCGACACGTACCACGGGCAGGTGACGGGCCTCGGGTTCTCGCGGATCGCGACGTGCGCCGACTGTCATCGCCCCCACGACATCCTTCCCGCGTCGGACCCGCGTTCCTCCATCTCCAGCCTGAAGCGGGTCCAGACCTGCCGGCCGTGCCACCCCGGCGCCAACGAGAACTTCGCCCGTTACGACCCCCATGCGGATCCGGACGATCGCTCACGAAACCCCGTGCTCTTCTGGGCCTCCCGTCTCATGAAAGGACTCCTGCTCGGGGTATTCGGCTTCTTCGGCATCCACACCCTGCTGTGGTTCCCCCGGTCGTGGAAAGCGCGGCGCGAACACGGGCGGGCAGCGCCTCCTCCCGCAACGGGACCGAGATCGGGGAGGACACCATGAGCGGCGCCTCGGGGGTGTACGGCCGCTACCTCGTCCGGTTCGACGCTTTCGACCGGTTTCTCCACGCTCTGATGATGGTCGCCTTCCTCGGGCTCGCGTTTACCGGACTGCCGCTGCTCTTCGCCGAAGCGGCGTGGGCCTCGCGGTTCGCCCATGCCATCGGCGGGTTCGAGGCGGCCGCGATCCTCCACCGGATTTCGGCGGCGGGGATGCTCCTCTGCTTCGGCCTGCACCTCGGACGCGTCGTCCGGCGTCTCCTGCGGCGTGACTGGGGGGTCCTGTGGGGGCCGAACTCGATGGTCCCGCGCCCGAAGGACTTCTCCGATTTCTTCGGACACATCCGCTGGTTCCTCGGAAAGGGGCCGAGGCCGAGCTTCGACCGCTTCACCTACTGGGAGAAGTTCGACTACTGGGCGGTGTTCTGGGGGATGGCGATCATCGGCGGCTCGGGGCTCGTTCTCTGGTTCCCAAAGCTCTTCGCGCGAATCCTCCCCGGATGGCTCTTCAACGTCGCGCTCCTCGTGCACGGCGAGGAGGCGCTTCTCGCCGTGGGCTTCATCTTCACGGTTCACTTCTTCAACGGCCACCTCCGCCCGGAGAAATTCCCGATGGACACCGTGATCTTCACCGGCGTCGTCCCCGAAGAAGAGGTGCGCGTGGAGCGACCGACCGAGTACGAGCGGCTGGTCTCGACCGGGCAACTCGAGCCGCTCTCCGCTCCGCCCCCCACCCTGCTGCGGCGCCGGTGGAGCTTCGCGGTCGGTGCGATCGTGGTCCTCCTGGGTCTGGTCCTCGTCGGCTTTACTATCTACGCCGCGTTGACCTAGGTCCGGGAAGAAAGTTCTCCGATGGCAAGAACTAAAGCACGCGATCAGCTCGCGAAGTGGCTGCGTCCCGCGTTCTACCTCGGGCAGAACCCCATCAGCCTGACCGGCGCGATCCTGACGACGAGCGCCGGGCTGACGCTCGTGACGTTCTGGGCCTACGAGATTTTGAGGGGCGGGCCTATCCATCCGTACACGGGAATCGTGTTCTTCCTCATCCTTCCGGGCGTCTTTATTCTGGGACTTCTGCTGATGCCGCTCGGGGCGCTGCTGCGCCGGAGAAGGCTCCGCCGCGAGGGAAAACTCGCGCAGCCGTACCCGGCGATCGACCTGCGCCGGCCGATGCTGCGCCGCGCGGTCGTCCTCATCATCTTCGCGAGCGCGCTGAACGCGACGGTGCTGGGGATCGCGAGCTACAAGGGGGTCGAGCACATGGACTCGGTCGAGTTTTGCGGCCAGACATGTCACGTCGTCATGGAGCCCGAGTACACCGCGTACAGGGGCTCGCCCCACTCCCGCGTGCCCTGCGTTGAGTGCCACATCGGCTCGGGAGCGCCCTGGTTCGTGAGGGCCAAGATCTCCGGAGTGCGGCAGGTGTTCGCCGTCGCGTTCAAGACCTATTCGCGGCCGATCCCCTCACCCGTCGAGCAGCTTCGCCCGGCGCGCGACACCTGTGAGCAATGTCATTGGCCGCAGAAATTCACGGGCGACAAGCTCCTCGTTCGCACGAAGTTTTCGGACGACGAGAAAAACACGCCGCTGACGACGGTGCTGCTGCTGAAAATCGGGGGACGGCGGGGGGTCGGCGGCGTCGGGATCCACGGCCGCCACCTCGACAACGTCGAGCGAATCCACTACGTGTCGACGGACCGCCGCCGCCAGGTGATCCCGCAAGTGACCTACCGGGCGGACGACGGGCGCGAGGTCGTCTACACATCGACGGAGATCAAGGCAACGCGGGAGCAGTTGAATGCCGGCGAGCACCGTACGATGGACTGCATGGACTGCCACAACCGCCCGACGCACGCGTTCCAGATGCCCGAGCGCGCCGTCGACGAGGCGATGGCCGCGAACCGGATCAGCCCGGAGCTGCCGTTCGCAAAGAAAAAATCCGTCGAGCTGTTGCGGGCGGAGTATCCGGATCGCGAGACGGCTGCCCGCAGGATCCCCGCATCCTTCACGGATTTCTACCGGACGACGTATCCCGAAAAGTACCAGACGCATCGCGCGCTCGTCGAAACGGCCGGCCAACAGGTTTCCGAGATCTACCTCCGAAACGTCTTTCCTCTAATGAGGATCACGTGGGGCACTCACCCGAACAACATCGGGCACGAGGACTTCCTGGGCTGCTTCCGATGCCACGACGGCAACCACAAGAGCGGCGACGGGACGGTGATCGCGGACGACTGCGAGGCGTGTCACACGGTGCTCGCGCAGGAGGAATCGAACCCGAAGGTCCTCGCGGATCTCGGATTGAAGTAGCGAACTCGGCGATAAACTCGAAAACGGAGGTCATATGAGGAACAGAGGCTCCCGGGTCGGACTCGTGGCGGTTTCCCTCTTCTGGGCGGGATGGATGGCGTTCACGGCGACGTCTTCGGCGACCCTTCCGATGCAGAAGAAGGCGAAGGAGCTGGGTTATGCCGTGTCTGACTGCACCTTCTGCCACGGGGAGAAGCTGCCCAAGAAGGGCGCGATGACGCTGAACGACCGCGGAAAGTGGCTCGTCGCGGAAAAGGGGAAGAGGAACGCCAAGGAGGTCGACGTGGCGTGGCTCAAGGACTATCCGGGCGACAAGAAGTGAGGAGAGCGTAGCGGGACGCCGCCTTGGCCTCGAACGCGGATACGCCGCCCTCCGCACCTCTGACGCGACGGAGCTGGGCTTCCTGGCTCCTCGGGACGAGTCTCGGCGCGACTCTGTTCGCGTTTCTCTATCCGGTCCTCAACTATCTCGTCCCGCCGGAGTCTTCCGAGCCGTCGCTCTCGGAGTTCGAGCTCGACCTCAAGGCCTCCGACATTGCTCCCAACTCCGGACGGATCGTTCCCATCGGCGGAAAACCTGTCCTGCTGCTCCGCAGGCCTTCTGGAGAGCTGGCCGCGCTCACCGCCACGTGCACGCACCTCGACTGCACGGTTCAGTTTCGCGCCGACCGCTCCGACGTCTGGTGCGCCTGCCACAACGGAACCTACGACCTGAAGGGGCGAAACATCTCGGGCCCGCCGCCCCGGCCGCTCACTCCGCTCGAGGTCTACGTCCGTGGCGAGAAGATCGTCATCAAGCGTGCCTGAACCGTCGAGCACGGGAGCGAAGGAGGGCGGCCTGCGCGGGTGGGCGCGCGACCGGCTCGGGTGGGACGATCTCGCGCACCTCGCGGCGAAGAAGCGCGTTCCCATCCATCGCTACACCCTTTTCTACTACCTCGGCGGGATGGCGCTCTTCCTCTTCCTCGTCCAGGTCGCGACCGGCATCCTCCTGCTTCTCTATTACCGTCCGAGCGCGGCCGAGGCCTTCGAGAGTGTGCAGTACATGATGGCCGACGTGCCCTTCGGGTGGCTCATCCGCTCGATCCACTCGTGGGGAGCGAATCTCTTCGTGGGCGTCGTTTTCGCCCACCTGATCTCCGTCTTCTTCCTGAAGGCCTATCGCGCTCCCCGCGAGGTGACCTGGGTCACGGGGGTGCTTCTCCTCTTTCTCGCGCTCGGCTTCGGTTTTTCGGGGTACCTGCTGCCGTGGAACACGCTCGCGTTCTTCGCCACGAAAGTGGGCACGGACGTCCCGGCGCAGATCCCGATCGCCGGACACCTGCTCTCGCGGATCCTGCGCGGCGGCTCCGACGTCTCCGGCGCAACGCTGTCGCGCTTCTACGGCATCCACGTGGCGATCCTGCCCGCGATCACGACGCTGCTGCTCGGAGCGCACCTCCTCCTCGTGCAGCGTCACGGAATGAGCATTCCGCGCTCCGTCGAGGGAAAGACGCGCCGCTCGATCCCGTTCGTTCCGGACTTCCTCATGCGCGACATGGTCGGCTGGCTGGCGGCCGTCGGCCTGCTCGCGGCCCTCGCCGCCTTCTTCCCGTGGGAGCTCGGAGTGAAGGCGGATCCTTTCGCTCCGGCTCCGGCCGGCATCCGGCCGGAGTGGTACTTCCTCTGGATGTTCCAGGGGTTGAAATACCTGCCGTCGAAGATCGCCGGGATCCCGGGAGAGACGCTCGGGGTCCTCTTTTTCGGCGCGCTCGGGGCGGCGCTCCTCGCGGTGCCGTGGCTCGACCGCCGCGGGAAACGCGGCATCGCGGTCGCGGCGGTCCTCGTTCTCGTCGGCGCCGCGGTCCTGACGGTTCTCGCGCTGCTTCCCGTCCCCGCGGCGGCGAAACCATGAGGAACCGCTTTCTTCTCGTTTTCGCCGCCGTCGTCGTCCTGGCGTCGGCCGCGGGCGCGCAGTCGCCGCCGAAGCCTCCGGTGGCCGTGAACACGTGCGTCGACTGCCATCTCGCGCTCGACGACGAACGAATCACTCCGCCGGCGAAGCTCTTCGCCGACGACGTTCACGCGAAGGCCGGGTTCACGTGCGTCTTCTGCCACGGAGGGGACGCGCGTCAGGAGGATCAGGAAAAGGCGCACGATCGGGCGAAGGGTTTCATCGGAAAGCCGAAGCCGCAGCAGATTCCGGAGCTCTGCGGGAAGTGCCACTCCGACGCCGCGCTCATGAAGCAGTACGACCCGTCGCAGCGGGTCGACCAGCTGACCGAGTACCGCACGAGCGGCCACGGCAAGGCCCTGGCGAAAGGCGACACGACGGTCGCCGAGTGCGCGAGCTGCCACGGCGCGCACGGGATCCAGCCGGTGAAGGACTCGCGGTCGCCCGTGTCGCCGACGCGGGTCGCCGAGACCTGCAACCACTGCCACGGCAACGCCGCTCTCATGACGGCGCACAAGCTCCCGACGGATCCCTACGAGAAGTGGTCGCGGAGCGTCCACTACCAAGCGCGCGTCGAGAAGGGGGACCTCTCTGCGCCGACCTGCAACTCCTGCCACGGAAACCACGGCGCCGCACCGCCCCAGGTCGGTTCCGTGGCGAACGTCTGCGGAACCTGCCACGTGACCTTCGTCGACCAGTTCAAGCTGTCGCCGCATTGGGAGCCCTTCAAGGAGATGGGGCTGCCCGGGTGCGTCACCTGCCACGAGAACCACGAGATCGTCAAGCCGACCGAGGCGTTTCTCGCCGAGGGGGATCAGAGCAAGTGCTCGGGCTGCCACGAGGGCGGGTCTCCCGGCGCCCGCGCGGCCGCGACGATGCGGGCGGACCTCGTCTCCTTGGACGGTGAGATCCGCCGGGCGAGCGCGCTCGTGGACCGCGCCGCCGAGGCCGGGATGGAGGTATCGAAGGTCCGGTTCGATCTCGTCTCCGCGACGAACGCGCTGACGAAAGCCC
>DASUAD010000629.1:0-8608 GCA_035763965.1 Thermoanaerobaculia bacterium
AAGACGTCGCCGCCCTGCGGGCGTGGGCGTCCGGCCGCTGCGTTCCCGCGGACTGACCGTCGCGTACGCATCGCTCGGAATCTGGCATTGCCACCGGCGCTCGGCTCGCCTGGATGCCGACTCGACCGAGCGCCTGATCCCTCGCTCGCTCCCGCTCCCGCGGCGCGAGGCTCCTCCCTCGATTACCTCGGGAGACTCCTCGCGCCGCGTCCTGGACCACGCGCACCGTCCTCTCGTTCGAGGCTCTCGTCCGCTACCGAAATCCCGCGGCGCACTCCTTCGTATCTCGCCGGCGGAGTTGCTTTTCACGAAGGAGGAGCCATGGCACGCTTGCGGACGACCCGGGCGACGCTCGTTTTCGCGGTTTTCCTGACCCTCGGGGCCTCGGTTTCTCTCGCTCAGAACCAGAACCAGTCTCTCGCTCTCGATCTACCACTTGCCAGCCAGCGTGCCACGGTCTCGCAGCGGCTCGGGTTGGCGACGGTCTCGATCGTCTATCACCGGCCGCTCGCCCGCGGACGCAGAGTCTGGGGCGATCTCGTGCCCTGGGGGCAGGTGTGGCGGGCGGGCGCGAACGAGAACACCGTCATCACGTTCAGCGATCCGGTGACGATCGAGGGACAACCGCTCGCAAAGGGTTCATACGGCCTGCACATGATCCCGACCGAGAATTCCTGGACGGTCATCTTCTCGAAGAACTCGACCTCCTGGGGCAGCTTCACCTACGACGAAAAGGAGGACGCCCTGCGAGTCAACGTGAAGTCCGTGCCGTCCGAGATGCACGAGGCGCTCACCTACGGCTTCGACGAGCTCGCGCCCGATTCGGCGGTCGTCACGCTGCGGTGGGACAGGCTGGCGGTGCCCTTCAAGGTCGCCGTCGATGTTCCAAAGACGACGGTCGAAAACCTCCGGCTGCAGCTGCGAGGCCTCCAGCAGTACAGCTGGGTCGGCTGGAACGACGCGGCGACGTATTGCGTCGAGAACAAGACGAACTACGACGAAGCGCTCAAGTGGACGGACACGTCCATCCAGAACGAGGAGCGGTTCGAAAACCTGGGCACGAAGGCGGAACTGCTCCGGGCGACCGGAAAAACGGCCGAGGCGGACGCCACGATGCAGAAGGCGCTCGACAAGGCGAATCCGCTGCAGCTCCACAACTATGGCCGCCAGCTCCTGGCGCAGAAGAAGACCGGCGAGGCCGCGAAGATTTTTCAGCGCAACGCGCAGAAGAACCCGACCGTCTGGTTCGTCTACGTCGGTCTCGCGCGTGGCCAGTCCGCCGCCGGGAACTTCAAGGACGCGACGAAGAACGCGAAGGAAGCGCTCGCCCGGGCTCCCGACGCGCAGAAGAAGTATCTGCAGGGCCTGGTGGAGAAGCTCGAGGCGGGCAAGGACATCAACTCCTAGGCGTTTTCAGCTCCTCGACGATCGCGCGGTAGTCCTTTTCCTCGCGCAGCGAGGCGAGGTCGGGGTCCGTCTCGATGAGCTCGACCTGTCGGAAGCCCTTCTTCACCGCCGTGCGCAGCGATCCGAGGGCGCCCTTCCGGTCGCCAGCGACGGCGCGGAAGCAGGCGAGGTCGTACCAGACCGTACCGGCGCGGTCGGGCTTCAGCGCCTCCGCGATCCCGGTCACGAGCTCCGCGCGGAGGAAGTCGTGCCGGGACGCGAAGTCCCGGGCGAGATAGAAACCGGTCTGGACGGAGAGCTGCTCGAGGACCCGCCGTGCGGAGAGCCGGTCCGGCTCCGGCCGTTCCGGTCCGGCCTCCTTCCGAAGTTCGCCGACCCGCAGCTGGTTGACGACCGCCTGGAGCGGCGGAGGGGGATCGGAGCCGAGCGCCTGCTTCAGGTCCTTCCAGAGCCGCTCGAAGGAGCGGGCTTCCTTCTCCTCCCGCCGCTCTTCGGCTGCGAGCTCCTTCCGGACCGCGGCGAGCGCTCCGAGCCGCGCGCGGGCCGCGTCGGCGTCCTTCGTGTCGGCGAGACCTTCGAAGTCTTCCACGGCCTCGGAGTACCGCAGGAACGCGTCGGCCGCCTTTCCGGCGCGCTCGAGTGCGGCCGCCTTCTCGACCTTTTCCCGGAGGAGGCGATCGGCCAGGGCCGGGTCCTTCGTCCGTGTCCCGCTCTTCATCGCCCTGAGCTCCATCCACCCGATCGCCTCCGCACAGACGGCTGCGGGGCACCACGAGTGCGGCCCGTCGAAGACCACGAGGCGGTGTATCGCGCCGACCTTCGCGAGCGTGCGGTCGAGGCGGCGCATCTCGCCGTAGTTGAAATCCACGTTTCCGACGGCGCCGAAGAACGCGAACCGCATTCCCTTCTCCGGCGGCGAGTTGTCCATGAATCCGCCGCCGCAGCCGATGACGCCGGCGACGTCGCCGTCCATCTTTTTCGCGAGCAGACACGCCGTGCGGGCCCCGCCCGAAAAGCCGGCCGCGTAGACGCGGCGGGGATCGATCGGCAACCGGCGGTTGACGTCCGCCCACACGGCGTTGACCGCCACGACGTTCGGCGCCAGCGGACCGTCGCTCATCGTGTTGTTCGAGCTCGCGAGGATCCAGCCGAACTTTTCGGCGGCCTCCCGGAAGCGCTCCGCCGCGAAAGCGCCCCGGCTGCGCGGATCGTAGAGGTAAAGGACCGGCCACTTCCGCGCGCTTGAATAGGAGGTCGGCAGGTACAGCGCGTAGCTCTGCTTCGGATCGGCCTCGCAGGGAACGCGCGGCACGATCTGACCGGGTGAAAAGGTTTCGGCCGCCGCGGCGGCCGGCCCACCGGCCAGCGCGAGAAGAAGAGCGAGAAATCCGGGCGTCGGATGACCTCGAGCTATTTCGTGATGCTGGATACGGCCTCGAGCGACTCCGGATCGGGCCGATCGCCGCCCAGGTACGTCGCGAGCCAGTCCATCACCGTCGCGTGCCAGACACGCGAGTTACCGGGCTTCAGGACCCAGTGCCCCTCGTCGGGGAAAGTCAGCAGCTTCGACGGGACGCCGCGCACCTGGAGCGCGGTGAAGAGCTGGAGGCCCTGGCCGAACGGCACGCGGTAGTCCTTTTCGCTCGTGACGACGAGCGTGGGCGTCCGGAACCTGTCCACGAAGCGCACGGGGTTCCACTTCTCGTAGAGATCCGAGTCCCATGGCCATCCTCCGAAGTCCCACGTGGGAAACCACAGTTCCTCGGTCTCGAGCACCATCGCGCGGGTGTCGAAGACGCCGTCGTGGCAGACGAGCGCCTTGAAGCGATCCGTGTGGCCGAGAATCCACGCGATCATGTATCCGCCGTACGACGCGCCCGCCGCCCCGATGCGCGACTTGTCCACGTACGGGAGGGATTCGAGGTCGTCGGTCTGTCGCATGAGGTCGTCGTACACTCGGCCGCCCCAGTCGCGGCTGATCTGATCGACGAATTCCTGCCCGAAACCGGTCGAGCCCCGCGGGTTCGGCGCGTACACGACGTACCCGTACGCCGCGAACACCTGCGGGTTCCACCGCGTGGACCATGCGTCGTTCCATGCGCTCTGCGGACCGCCGTGAATGAAGAGCACCGCCGGATACTTCTTCGCCGGGTCGAACCCGGGCGGCTTCACGAGCCACGCCTGCAGGTCACGCCCGTCCGCGGACTTCGTGAATCGCTCCGAGACCTCGCCCATCTCCGTCCCGGCCAGCAGCGTCTCGTTCGCGGCGACGACGGTGCGGACGGCGCCTGCCTTCCGCGCGCGTCCGGCCGGCGGCAGGACGAGGATCTCCGCAGGCCGCGTGAGCGAGCTCGCCGAAAACACGATGGAGCCGTCGGCGCCGGCCGCGATGTGCCCGGGATCTCCGCCCCGCCAGACCTGCACGGGCGGCCCGCCGGTGATCGCGGCGCGCTCGATCACGCCGTGCCCTTTGACTTGCGACACGAACAGGATCGAACGCGAGTCCGGCGCCCACTCGTAGTCCTCGACCCAGTCGTCGTAGCCCTGCGCCAGCTCCCGGGTCGCCCCTGTCGCGCGATCGTACAGAACGAGGCGGAACCGGTCCGCCTCGAACCCCGGCTTGCTCTGCGCGCGATACGCGATCCACTTGCCGTCCGGGGAGAACTTCGGCGTGCCGTCGAACGCCTTGTTGGCTTCCGTCAGGTTGCGCGGCTTTCCACCCCCCTCGAACGACGTCAGCCATACGTCGGAGTTCGTCGAGAGCGCCTCGACCGGGTCCGGGTTCATCGCGTAAACGAACTCCTTCCCGTCCGGGGAAACGTCGAAGGCGAGCGCGCCGCCCACGTCGAACGGGGGCGCGTCGTGGTTGCCGGGTGTCAGGTCGACGGCCTCGGCTCCGGTCGTCGAGACCCTCCAGACGTGCGTGCGCAGGCCCTCCCTCCACGCGTCCCAGTGGCGGAACAGCAGGCGTTCGGCGACCCGCGCCTTCGTCGGGGATTTCGCCCGCGCCTTCGATCGCGCGTCGAGGCATCCGACGTCCGTGCAGTCGGCGAAGACGTCGGAGGTGATCAGGAACCACTTTCCGTCGGGCGACCACCGGAAGCCGTTGACCTCGGTCGGGAACGAGGTCGCCTTCGAGGCGAGGGGTTCCGCGCCGCCGGAGAGGTCGACCGTCCAGATCTGGGAGGAGTCGTCGCGGTTGGACAGAAACGCGATCCGCCGCCCGTCCGGCGAAAACTGCGGGTCGGAGTCGCGCTTCTCGCCGGAGGTCAGCCTTCGCGGGGCGCCGCCGGCGACGGGCGCCAGCCAGATTGCCGATTTCACGCGGTTCTCCGCAACGACCGGCGTGCCGACGGCGTACGCGATCCATTTCCCGTCGGGCGAAACGTCGAAGGCGCCGATTCGTCCGGCCTTCGCGAGCTCCTCGAAACGGAACGGGCGCCCGGCGCCTTCGGCGAGCGTCGCGAGCGCGATTGCGGCCGCTGCGGCGACCCAGGCGATCCGATGGTTTCTCGTCATGCGATCGTGGCCTCCGCCGCGAATTCTAAGCCGCAGGCTCTGTTATGATTTTCGGCTCCGGTTGAACGTAACTCCAGGCAAAGGAGAGACATGTCCTCGGCGATTCTCGAAGAAAAAGCCCCGGTTCCCGCGACGAGGGGTCCGGCGGTCGTCAACGATTTCTCGATTCACGTCGCGACCGCCAACGGTTCGGGCAGCCAGTCCTCGAACAACATCCTGATGCGGGCGATCTTCCAGATGGGGATCCCCGTCTCGGGGAAAAACCTCTTTCCCTCCAACATCCAGGGGCTGCCGACGTGGTTCACGATCCGGGCCTCGAAGGAGGGGTTCATCGCCCGGCGCCGGGACATCGGCGTCCTGATCTGCATGAACCCCGAGACGGCGCACGAGGACGTGAAGACGGTCCACCCGGGAGCGGCCGTCATCTACGAAGAGTCACTCAAGCTGAACACGCTCCGCGACGACGTCCACTTCTACCCGGTACCGTTCTCGAAGCTCGTGCTGGAGCTCGTCCACGACGGGAAGCTCCGGCGACTCGCGGTCAACATGATCTACGTCGGAGTCGCGGCACGGCTTCTCGGGATCGACATGGCCGAGATCGAGCGCGCCGTCGCCCGGCAGTTCAAGAACAAGGCGAAGGCGGTCGAGGTGAACCTGGCCGCGATCCGCGGCGGTTGGGACTGGGCCGAGAAGAACCTGACGAAGGTGGATCCCTACCGGCTCGAGAGAATGAACGCGACGGCCGGCAAGATCATCATCGACGGCAACGCCGCGTGCGCAATCGGCTGCATCATGGGGGGCGTCTCGGTCGTGACGTGGTATCCGATCACGCCTTCCTCGTCGCTCGCCGAGTCCCTGACCGACTATGCGCGCCGGTTCCGGATCAACCCGGAGGACGGCAAGCCGACCTTCGCGATCGTGCAGGCGGAGGACGAGCTCGCGTCGATCGGAATGGCGATCGGCGCCGGGTGGGCGGGCGCGCGTGCGATGACCGCGACGTCCGGGCCCGGTATCTCGCTGATGGCGGAGTTCACCGGTCTGGCGTACTACGCCGAGGTCCCGGTCGTCATCTTCGACGTGCAGCGGGTCGGCCCTTCGACCGGCCTCCCGACCCGGACGATGCAGGGCGACATCCTGACGACGTACAACCTCTCGCACGGCGACGCGCGGCACATCCTGCTCCTCCCGGGCAGCGTCGAGGAGTGCTACGAGATGGCGATCCAGGCCTTCGACCTCGCCGAGCGCTTCCAGACGCCGGTGTTCGTCATGACGGACCTCGACCTGGGGATGAACAACTGGATGAGCGACCCGTTCCCGTATCCGGACAAGCCGTTCGACCGCGGCAAGGTGCTCCGAACGAACCCCGAAATCGAAGAGCACATCCAGCGGTTCGGGGGCTTCAACCGCTACAAGGACGTCGACGGCGACGGCATCCCCTGGCGCACACTCCCGGGGATCGCCAACCACCCGTTCGGCGCCTACTTCACCCGCGGCTCGGGCCACACCGAGCGCGCCACTTATTCCGAGCGGCCCGATGACTACAAGAACAACATGGACCGGCTCGCGCGCAAGCTCGAGACCGCGAAGATGTGGGTGCCGCAGCCGATCGTAACGAACGGCCGCGGCGCGCGCGTCGGCCTGATCGCGTACGGCTCCTCGGACTTCGCCGTGGACGAGGCGCGGGTGATCCTCGCCAAGCGCGGCATCGAGACCGACTACCTGCGGCTGCGGGCGCTCCCGTTCACGCCGGAAGCGGCCGAATTCGTCGCGCGCCACGACCGCGTCTACGTCGTGGACCAGAACCGCGACCGGCAGATGTACGAGCTCCTCGCCGTCGAGGTCGGCGGCGACAGCGCAAAGCTGCGATCCATCCGTCATTACGACGGCTTCCCCCTCGACGCCGAGAGCGTCGTCGAGGGCGTCGAAGCCGGGGAGAAGCGCTGATGTCCTCCGTCGCCGAACCGAAAGCCGTCCCGACGAACCGTCGCGGCCTGACCGTCAAGGATTACGGCGGGCTGAAGTCGACCCTGTGCGTCGGCTGCGGGCACGACGTCATCACGCGGCAGATCACCCAGGCCTTCTACGAGATGGGCGTCGACCCGTACAAGGTCGCCAAGATGTCGGGCATCGGATGTTCCTCGAAGACGACCGCCTACTTCGTCGACAAGGGCCACGGCTTCAACGCGGTCCACGGCCGCATGCCCGCGGTCGCGACCGGTGCGATGCTCGCCAACCCGCACCTCGTCACGATCGGCGTCTCGGGCGACGGCGATACGGCGTCCATCGGCGCCGGGCAGTTCGTCCATCTCCTTCGCCGGAACGTCCCGATGATCTACATCGTCGAGAACAACGGCGTCTACGGCCTGACGAAAGGACAGTTCTCGGCGACGGCCGACCTCGGATCGAAGTTGAAGACGGGCGTCGTCAACGACCTGCCGTCGATGGACCTGTGCGCGCTCGCGATCGAGCTCGGCTGCGGTTACGTCGCGCGTTCGTTCTCCGGCGACATGAAGCAGCTCCTCGCGCTCATCAAGGGCGCGATTGCGCACCGCGGGACTGCCCTCCTCGACGTCATCTCTCCCTGCGTGACCTTCAACAACCACGAGGACTCGACGAAGTCGTACAAGTGGGCGAAGGACCACGAGATCGCGATCCAGGAGATCGGGTTCATCCCCTACTTCGAGGAGGTCCAGGTCGATTACGACCCCGGCACCACCCAGGACGTGGTCCTCCACGACGGCTCCCACATCCGACTGCGCAAGCTGCGCGAGGACTACGACGCGACCGACAGAATGAAGGCGCTGGCGCTCCTCGACGAGGCGCACGAGAAGCTCGAGTTCCTGACCGGTCTGATCTACGTCGCGCCCGAAAAGAAGGACTTCCTCTCGCTCCTGAACCTGCCCGACCGGCCCCTGGCGATCGTGCCCGACGAGAAGGCGCGACCGCCCCGTGAAGCGCTCGACCAGATGATGGAGGAGCTCAAGTAGCTCCCCCCTCTCCCCGCGTGCGGGGAGAGGGCCGGGGTGAGGGGCGCTGAGGGAACAAAGCCACCCCCTCTCCGGTTGAGACGCCCCGGAGGTCCCATGCGAGCCCGTTTTCTGCTCGTCGCCGCAGTTCTCGCCACCGGAGCCCTCGCCGCAGCGCCGACGAAGAGGCCCGCGCCCGGGAAGGCTGCGCCGCCCCCCGCCGCGCCGAAGAATTCCTGCGAGAAATGCGTCGAGCGGGGCCAGGTTCTCGACCCGGCCCGCTTTTCCGACACCCGGATCTACGAGCGCGAGGTCAAGCCCGCCTACGAGATCGCGCGCAAGTACCCGCAGACGCTCGACCGGATCCACTGTTTCTGCGAGTGCCAGGAGAGCATGACCCACCGCCACAAGACGCTCCTGACCTGCTTCACGAGCGAGCACGCCGCGGGCTGCGGCATCTGCATTCGCGAGGCAATGCTCGCCGGAGAACTCAAGGACAAAGGCGTTCCGGACGACCAGATCGAGAACACGGTCGAGTCGCTCTTCAAGACCGACGGGCACCGGCCAACGCACGCGCATCCCGGATAAAGCTCGACGCTGTCCGACGCTGCCCCGATAGAATCGGGTCGTGCCGTGGGATCGCCGGACGTGGGTCTCGCTCTCCCCGACCGGACTCCGTGAGACCAAGCCGGGCCACTTCCGCGAGATGGCCCGGA
>DASUAD010000630.1:0-4716 GCA_035763965.1 Thermoanaerobaculia bacterium
CGCGATCCGGGCGGCCGGACGATCATCGAACCTCACCCGGAGCCGGTCGAGGCCGAGCGACCCGAGGTACCCGAGCGCGAGCGGCAGGAACAGGAGCGCGCGCGTCCAGTAGACCAGCGTCGTCCTCGCCAGGAGAAGCGAGATGGGGTTCTCGTACGCGAGGAGAAGGCATGCGATCGCGGCGAGCGCGAAGGAGGCGGTTTCGCGGTCGCGACGCAGGCGCCCGAACGAGAACGGCACGAGCGCAAGCATCGCGAGCGAGACGGTCGCGGCCGCCTCGATCGGGTGCGATCCGGAGTCCTTCGGGACGAGGAAGCGCACGACCGCGGACAGCGGCAGGACGAACGGATGCCGGTCGGCCCCGAGACGAGCCGAGCTCATCGCGTAGTACTCGATGAACGGAAAGAGGAAGGGCGCCGCGAGAGACGCACCGAGGATCGCGGCCCCAAACGAAGATGCGATGCCCGTGAGCGAGCGGGCACGCGCGAGAACGACTCCCAGGGCGAGGAACGCCGCAAGGAGAGCCGTCTCGGGATGGCCGCCGAGGAGTACGACCGCGGTCGCGATCGCGAGGCCCGCGATGCTCCCTGCGGCCGGCCGCTCCGCGGTCCGACCCGCGAAGAGGAGGAGAAACGGGACGGGCGCCGCGGCCAGGGTGTGCGGGTGCTCGAGCCAGGCCACGAAAGCGCCCGACATCGCGAACGCGAGCGCGCCCAGCGAGGCGGCGATCGATGACCTGCCGCGGTCGCGCAGCCAGAGATACGCGCCCAGGAGCGCGACGAGGATCCGCGCGAGGAGTGACAGGTTCCATCCGTGAGCGACGCCGAGGAGGAGCGCCGGCAGGAGCAGCGGCGACCCGAGAGCCGACTGTCCGTTGCCGAGGAGCGGAACGCCGCCGTCCTGGTGCGGGTTCCAGAGGGGCAGGCGCCCGGCGAAGAGCTCCTTCCGGGCGAACTCGAGCCATGGCACGAACTGCCAGACGGGATCCGACAGCGCGGGCGCGACGATCGGGCGCTGCGGGTACGACGGAGCCCACGGCCATACCCTCGACTTGATGTCGTTGGACAGGAGGACGCCCCGAGGCATTCCGAGAGAGAAGAAGAGGATCAGGCCCGCCGCGGCGAGGACGATGCCGCCGCTCAACCATCTTCGCGAACGTCCGGAAGCGTCCGCGCTCGAAGTCGCCGGCTCAGCAGTCTTCGCCGGCACGTTCTCCGCGATTCTCAGCTCCCCGACCGCCTTCGCGCGAAGGTGGGATCGGCTCGAAGAGGCGCGACGGGCGCCCCGGCCGTGGCATCGGAAGAGTGTAGCGGACGGTTCGTGTCGCCTCGTGCCGAGCGCGCATGCCGAGCGCGTGTTCCCGGGCAGTCCGCCGCGGTCACTCCGCCGGGATTCCGGACTCCTTCAGGACAAACGGCGGAGCCAGCGGCCCGTTCGGAAGGATCGCCTTCTTCCGGCCGGTCGAAAGAGCCCACCGGTGCAGCCAGGTGATGCCTTCCGCGCCCGTGTAGGTGTCGCGCGTGCGGTAGGCGGCGTCCCGGAGCGCCTCCTCGAGCGAGATGAAACGGTAACCCCGGTTCTCCATCATGCGCGCGAGCTCGTCGAACCGGTCGGCGTTCAACGAGTTCGCGTGCAGCAGGAGGACCTGCGCGATCTCGCGGCCGAAAAGCGCGCGCGACTGGCGCTCGAAGTAGTCGAACGTCCTCGCCATGTAAGGAACGTATTCCCGCGCGATCCGGTCGGCGAGCGCAGCCTCGCCGCGGTCCGACGCGTTCTCGTATGCCTTCGCGAACACCCACTCCGAGTTGTCGATCGTGACCGGCGCGACGCGATAGCCGCGTTCCTCCAGGAACTTCTCCGTCGCGCGTTTCGTGTCGAGGTCGCGGCCGGTATGCAGCTGCGCGTGGCGGAAGAACCGTGGCACGAGTCCGCGCCGGGCGAGAAGCGTGCGGGTGACCGTTTCGCCGCGCGTCACTTCGTCCTTCCACACTTCCAGAGATGAACGATGAAGGTCCCGGTGGGACCAGGTGTGGTTGCCGAGCTCGAGGCCGTCCTCCAGCCACATCTCCAGGAGCGCGACGGTCGCGGGATCGGTCCGTCCAGACCCGTCGGACAGCTTGGACTCGTTCACGAACCCGATCGCGGGCACTCGATGGCGCCGGATCGCCGCGACGAGACGTTCGTTCAGGCCGCGCCACGCGGCCACTCCGTCGCCCACCACCGCGACCGCGGGAAGGTCGTCGAACGTGACCGCGACCGTTCGGCCCGGCGCGCGGCGAGCAGCGATCGCTCCGCCGGCCGCGCCGGCGCAAAGAACGGCGGCGAGGCCGATCGACGAGACTTTCAGGGCGCCGAGCTTCCGGCGGCCACCGCTCCCGAAAAGTGTACCGGCAGCCCCATCTCGCGGATCAGGTCGTGCGCGCCTCCGATCGCGTCCATCACCCAGAGGATGTATCGCGTGTCGACGTGGATCGCCCGCTGCACGTCCGGATTCACCAGGTAGTCCGACCCCATTGCCTCGTAATTGCCGTCGAACGCCAAACCGGTGAGCTCCCCCTTCGCGTTCAACGTCGCCGAGCCGGAGCTGCCGTTCGTGATGTCCCCCGTGGTCAGGAAATCGACGGGAACGTCGCCGAGCTCGGGATCGACGTACGGTCCGAGCTTTTTCCCGGCAGACGCCGCGAGGAGCACGCTCGGCGAGTCGAACGGGTCCTGACCCCTCTCCTTCTCGACGACGCCCTGAAGGGTCGTCTGCGCCTCGTACTCGACGGAGTCGCGCGGCGAGTATCCCTTCACCTGGCCGAAAGTCACGCGAAGCGTCCCGTTCGCGTCGGGATAAACGCGCCCCTTGCGCAGCTTCTGGAGCAGCGCGACGTATCCCGGGCGCAGGCGCATCATCGCGCCGGCGATTTCGTCGTCGCGCTTCTGCTTCTCGTCCATGGTCGCGCGCAGCGACGAAGCGAACTGCACCATGGAGTCGTTCCGCCGGGCGAGCTCCCCCCGGGACTCCTCGAACATCGCGAGGCGCTCCTTCGAGTCGGTGATCTTCGTGCCGGCGTACAGCCGGTCGAGGAACTTCTCGACCGCCGCCGCATCGTCTCGCTCACCCGTGGCGGCGAGCGCCTGGTCCACGCCCGGGATCCGCTTGCCCTCCGGCAGCTTCGCGGCCTCCAGCAGGAAGTGACGCAGTCCGGCGCGATCGCTCCCGGGCTCGATCGTGCGCTGCGCACGCGAGACCGCCGCCTTCAGCCTCTTCCAGTCACGCTGCTGGAAGCCGGTCGCGCGGTCCAGGTCGTCCTTGGGCCGCTCGCCCGACAGCCGCCAGAGCGTGTTCGCCTGATACAGCATCGGTGAGGAGGAGTAGATCCACTCGAGGAGCGCGTCCCGCTCCCGTGTCTTATGCTGCAGCGCGTTCAATCGCCCGATCTCCGCGAGCGACTCCTCGAAACGGCGCCGCGCCGGAGGATCGTTCGCGACGAGCGCGGCGAGCTCCTTCTCCTCCGCCCGACGGCGCTCGATCAGATTGCTTTTCTCGAACGCTTCGACCGTGCCCTCGTACTTTTTCAGGAAGTTCAAGAGGCTGCGCAGGCGCGTGGCGTTGCGGATCGAAACGTCCTTGTTTGCGCGTCCGGCGTCCTCCAGGATCCGGATGAGCTCCTTACGGTAGCGGATCGAGGTCGGAAGGTCGAACTCCTGCGCCTCCCTGACCTCGTCGGCGAGCGCGTAGCGGTAGGTCCTGCCCGGGTAGCCGATCACCATCATGAAGTCGCCGGGATCGAAGTCGGCCGCCGAGACCTTGAGGAAGTGCTTCGGCTGGTACGGGACGTTGTCCTTCGCGAAGTCCGCGGGCCGTCCGTCGGGCGCGACGTAGGCGCGGAGGAAACCGAAGTCCCCGGTGTGGCGCGGCCACATCCAGTTGTCCACCTCCCCGCCGTAGTTGCCGATTCCCCGGGGAGGCGCATACACGAGGCGTACGTCGCGGATCTCGAGCTGCTTCACCCGCCAGAACTTCGATCCCTCGAAGAACGAAGGGACCGTGCATCGCACGTTGCCCTCCTTCTCGCATTCGCGACTGAGCTCTTTGCGCCGGCGCTCGACCCGCCTGAACCGGTCGTAGTCCGACAGTCTCTCGCCCGACTTCGGCAGGACCCGGTCGGTCACGTCCTCGATCGAGGTCGTCACAAACACCCGCGCGTTGGGTGCGGCCGGGATTTCCTCGTCGAGCCCTTTCGCCAGGAAGCCGTTCTCGATCAGGTCCTTCTCGGGCGTCGAGTTGAACTGCAGGTAGCTGTAGACGCAGTGGTGGTTCGTGACGACCAGGCCCTGCGGCGACACGAACGAGGCGCTGCAGCCTCCGAGGGACACGATCGCCCCCATCGGATCGCCGGTCAGGTCTGCGAGCTTCTGCGGATCGAGCTTCAGCCCCATCCGGACGAGGTCGGGGGCGAGCTGCGGAAGCTGCTGGGGCATCCACATCCCCTCGTCCGCCAACAGACCCGTCGCGACGAGAGCCGCGCCGAGCGTCAGGGCGATTCTCAGTACCGGTTTCGGTCTCACCTTTCCTCCTCCGGGCTGCCCCGGCCGCAACCGGTCGATTCTATCGGGACGACTCCCGGGGCGTAACCTTTCGGAACCGCGTCCGTCTCCCAATGCTGGAGGATCAACCGCGATGTTTTCGACCGCAGTGAACGGGCTGCTCCTGGCTCTCCTGGCGCT
>DASUAD010000631.1:0-6957 GCA_035763965.1 Thermoanaerobaculia bacterium
CTCGCCGACTTCATCCAGCACCGCCTGCTCGTCATGCGCGGCGTCGCGCGTGCCCGAACGTGCCTGTCGCTCTCATCCAAGAAAGAATCGACCCTGCTGCCGCTCGTGGAAGAGCCCGAGAAGGAAAAGTAGGCTCCGGGGAGAGCGGCTCCAGATCCCGAGCAAACGACCGCGACGGTCTGCCCCAATCTGCCAAATTGCCGGCAATCTGCCAATCCCAACCTCGGCAACTCCGGGTTTCGCGGCGCGAGTAGTCTCCTGAGGTAATCGAAGGAAGAGCCTCGCGCCGCGGGAGCGCGACCGCAGCGAGGGATCAGGCGCTCGGTCGAGGCTGGCTTGCCGAGCCGAGCGCCGGTGGCGTCAGCCAGATCCCGAGCAAGCGAGCGCGACGGAATGGAGGGCCTCCGCCCGGCTTTCGCCGGACGGATCGGCCTGACGGCCTCTTCTTGGTGGGTACCCTAAGAAAAGCGGAAGTAGCGTGGCCGGACCGGGCGGGAAACCGCGCGGTCGGTGCAGAAGGTTTTGGTGGTGGGGCCGCTTGCTTGCGCTGACATGATCGTTGGTTCCGCGGAATGCAAGCGCAGTGCCACGCGGTCCGAAAACCAGAACTCCTAAAAGCGAAACGCGGCTCCGACGTTTGCGGTCAGGAGCGAGCGGTTCACGTCCGAAAAGAGCTTGTGAAAGGTGATCCGAGCCACGAGCGAAAGTCGGGAGATCAGCCGCACGTCTCCGTCGACGCCGGCATGGAAACCGAATACGGTCTCCTTCGGATCCCGGAATTCCGCGAGCTCCGGCTCGGCCGCGTCCGGATCGACCCGATATCCGCCGATCCCACCGAAGAACCCGGAAGTGAAGTCGCCTTCCCAGAACTGGTACGAAACGGCGACGTCCACGTAATTGATGCGCACCTTCAGGTCGGGCAGAGTCACCACGCTTCCGTCGATCACGGCGGCGCTTCCGGCGTTCGATCCTTTCGTTCTCATCGAGCCCAACGTCCCTCGGAGGAGAACCCGGTCCTCGAGCCTGAAGTCGATCCATGCGCTGTTCTCCCGAGGGTCGAACCCTTCCAGCCGGATCCGGTGCTCGACGTCGTTCACGAGGCCGATCGACGCGCCGACGCCCCAGTCCTGCGCGAGGGCGGGCGCGGCGGAAAACGCGAAGAGAACGAGAACCAACCGGAGCTTCCTGAGGATCGACACGTGCACCTCCCGAGTCCTTTCGACTCTACACGATGTACGGAGTCCGCACGCTCCGCGTCGACTCGCTAGAATTCGCCGACCGATCAGAGGGGGACGCACGATTTCCGTCGCGACGGCACTCAAGCGAATCGGCCGGGCTGCGACGAACTCCGTTCTGCCGTCCCGCTGCCTCGCATGCGACGCGCGGCCTGTCGAAGACTTCTTCCGCGGCGGCGTCTGCGACACGTGCTGGCGCGCTCTTCCGAGCGTGGATGGCCTGCGCTGCGAGATCTGCGACGAGCCGCTGGCGGCCGCGGACGCCGGGCGCTGCGGCCGCTGCATCCTCGATCCGCCCGCTTTCCGTTCGATGCGGGCCGCAGCCCCGTACCGGGCGAGCGCGCGTTCGATTCTTCTCGCGTTCAAGTTCCGCGGCGCCGACTACCTCGGACCCCGGATCGCAGACATCGTGATCGCACGGCTCGGCCCGCCATCGTCCCCTCCGGTCGAGGTCGCTGCCGTCCCCGCCACGCGCCGCTCGACCCGGCGTCGCGGCTACCACCCGGCCGAGGTTCTCGGGGAAGCCGTGGCGAAGCGTCTCGGGGTCCGCTTCGTTGCCCGAAGTCTCTCGAAAATCCGCGAGACCGCGCGCCAGAGCGGCCTTACCCTGGACCGCCGTCGGGCGAACGTGCGCGGCGCCTTCCGCGCCCGGAGCGCGGTGGCGGGACCGATCCTGCTCGTCGATGACGTCGCAACCTCCGGCTGGACCGCCCGAGAGTGCGCCGCGGCTCTCGTCGCCGCCGGGGCCGAGACCGTCGACGTCTGGTGCTTCGCACGCGCATCGCGCGACGACCTGGATCGGGACGACGAGCTCATCACTCCTGCCTCGCCGCGATGAACCTCTTCGGTCGTGCGATCGTCGGCACGCTGCCGCTCGTGCCCCGGCCGATCGTGCGGCGGATCGCGTCCCGCTACGTCGCCGGGCAAACCCTCGACGAGGCGCTCGAGACCGTCGCCGCGCTCAACGCGGAGGGGTGCCTGGCGACGCTCGACGTTCTCGGGGAGGACGTCGAGCGCAAGGAGGAATCCGAAGAAGCGGTCGCCGAATATCTGCGGGCGCTCGATGGCATCGCGGAGCGCGAGCTCGACTGCAACATCTCGGTCAAGCTCACGGCCCTCGGGTTGAAGCTCGATCCGCAGCACTGTCGGCGCGAGCTCGCGCGGATCGTCGAGGGAGCGCGGCGTCACGAGAACTTCGTCCGCATCGACATGGAGGATTCCTCGGTTACCGAGGAGACGATCCGTATCTTCACCGAAGCTCGCGAGCGATACGACGGAGTCGGCATCGTGCTGCAGGCGTATCTGAAGAGAAGCCTCGACGACGCGCGCCGGGCTGCCGGGCTGCGAGCGAACGTCCGGGTGTGCAAAGGAATCTACGACGAGCCTCCGGAGATTGCATTCCACGATCGCGAGGAGATCCGAGGAACCTTCTCGGCGATGGTCGATCTGCTGCTCGAGCGCGGCGCTTACGTCGGGATCGCGACGCACGACCCCGTGCTCATCCGACGCGGCCGGGCGACGGTCGAGCGTCTCCGGCTTTCCAGGCAGGCCTACGAGTTTCAGATGCTCCTGGGGGTCGCCGTCACCCTCCGGCACGAGCTCGTCGCCGCCGGACACCGCCTCCGGGTCTACGTCCCATACGGCCGGGCGTGGGAGGCCTACTCCCTGCGCCGGCTCCGGGAGAACCCGGCGATCGCGGGGCAGGTCCTCCGCGGGATGTTCATGAGACGGTAGGGCTTAGGGGGCGGCCGGGGCCGACCCGGAAGGAATAGCTATTGACCGCGCAGAATTCTATACTCCGAGCCTGGACCCGCCGGGGTCCGAGTATGCGAAGGAGCGGAAGAGCCTTTCTCGCGTGGGGCTTCTCGCTCGCTGCAGCGAGCGGTGTCGGGCTTGCCTCGCCTCCTCCGCTCGCCCCTCCGATCGCCGGCGTCGTGCGGCACCTCGAGCAGCCGATCGCGGGCGCGATCGTCATCTTCTACAACCTCGGTGACACGACCCTGACCCGGTCCCGCTCGGCGGTGGACGGCACGTTCGTTCTGGCGTCGGCGCCCGTCGGCGTCTACGACCTGATCGCCTACAAAAGGGGCTTTCTCCCCTCGCTCGTCCGGCTGTGGCACCAGGCGCTTCCCGAGCGCGTGAGCTCCGTCGAGATCAAGCTCGCGTCCGCCGGACGCGAACCCAACGCTCCGTCGACTTCTTCGACGTTGTGGGAGCTACGCGACCGATTGCCCGCCGACGTGCTGCGCGAAATCGCGCTCGAAGAAGTCTCCGACGCCCCGCCGGCTTCACTCGATCGAATCCGACTCGATCGCCTGATCGCGGGAGAGCTTCGCACGGTGACGGACGTGGGGGGCGGAGAGACGTCTCTCTCTCGCGCGGCCGTCGGAGTTCGCGGCGGACTTCCCAACGGCTGGAAGTACGACCTGCACGGCGATTACGCCGCGGTCAGCGACTCCCAGGAATCGTCCGACGAGACGGCGAGCGGCAACGCCGCCGGCTTTGCCCTCGACGTCGCGACGTCGCCGATCGACCAGGTCCGTCTCTCGAGTCGTCGCCACTCGGTCCACTTCGGGGACGACTCCCCCGCGAGCCTCCAGAGTCACGGCGTGAGCTGGAGCCGCGGCGGACGCGAAGGGAGCGTCGAATCGGTCGGCGCCCGTTACATCGAAGAGACCAACCTCTACCGCGCGACGGCGCTCGGGACCTCGTTCTTCCCGATCGCGTCACGTACGTGGGAGGTCAACGCGAAGTACGCGCGGCCGGCGGAGGAAGCCCCCGGCGTGTCGGTAGCGATGACCTATCGCCATCGCGAAGCGAGCGTCGGGCCGTCGGGGGTCGGCTCGGAAGGAGCTTTCTTCCTGACCGCGCCCGACGCCGACCTGTCCGCTTCGACCTCGATGCGCCTCTTCCCGCGCACCGAGATCGAAGGAGGCGTCGTCGCTCGCTATCTCGCGGGCGGCTACGGGGTCGCCCCGCGCGCGACGATTCGGTACGACCTCGGCAACGGCGCCGTCGTCTTCGTGCGCGGCCTCTATCGCGTCTCGGAGTCCGGAATCGGAAACGGCACGGTGCTCCCCCGCGTCGCATCGATCGAGGAAAGCGCCGAGCCGGCGTCGCGCGAAGGTTACGCGGTCGGGCTCGAGCGCCGCGCCGGAGATTCTTCGTTCAAGGTCGAGGTCTCGACCCAGCGGATCGACGAAGTCGTCCGAGCTTTTTTCGAAGGCGATCTGCTGACCGATTTCGACAGCGTCTACTTCTTCGACGGCAACAGCGTCCGGCAGGTTCAGGCGTCCGCGCGGCATCGCCTTTCCGATACGGTCGCCGGCAGCGTCGCCGTTCGCTACGGCGACATTCGGGGCAACGTCGCGTCGGATTCGGCGACGAGCTTCGGGATCACCGACGCCGATGGCCGCTATTGGTCGGCGCGCGCAGCCGTGGAGATCCTGCCCACGAAGACGGGCGTCGCGATCCTCATCCGCGGCGTGCGGCAGTCGCTCGTGAGCAACGTCGCGAGCCACACCAACGACTCCGAGAAGCTCGCGATCTCGGTCGCGCAGGACCTTTCGATCGTTGGATTGACGCCGTTCGGGTCGGACTGGAAGCTGCTGCTGGCACTCGAGTCGGCCCGCTCGACCGCCGGGACCGATCGCGAAGACCCCACCTCCACGAGCCGGATCCTGGGCGGCCTGGCGCTCGCGTTCTAGCCGGCGTTTCCTTTCCGGCGTCCGCCGAAGTCCCTCTCCAAACCGCCGGAGACGGCTGCGCCGTCCCTCGGGAGCGGAGACCGGGGCGCGGGGGTATTCCGTCGAGCAGCTGAATTGCCTCATTGCCCGTCGTCCGGGGTAGTGGGTCATTGATCCACTACCTTCGTCGGCATCCAAAATAATTTTGAATTGTGTTCAAATGGTTGAATGTCGGCGCTCTCACAGAACAACGGTCGTGGCGTAAGTTTGAATGTACAAGGACTTAGCGTGAAGTCCAAAAACGCCGATCGTGGCATTCGCATTGCTGAATTGCTGCCCGTGCCCCGCGGCCTGAAAATCGCCGTTCTCGTCCTCGCGGTTGCGGCCACGGTTGCCACCGCGGGGCTCGCGTTTTATTCGTTCTCGCGGAAAGTCGCCACGTTCCGCACGGCGGGCTTCCTTGCCGACCGCGCGGGTGATGCGCTCGTCGTCCGGACGGTCGAGCCCGGGGGTGCCGCACAGGTGGCGGGCCTTCATCCGGGTGATCGGATCGTCCTCGCCGACGGGCGCACCGCCGGAACGCTCGCCTGGCCCGAGAAGGAGCTCGCGCGGAGCCCCTTCCCTCACCGCCTGGTGGTGATCTCGGGCGGCAACATCAACGCCGTCTCCATCGGCGAAGGCCCGACTCGCCCCGACTACACGTACCTCTTCCTCGCCTTCGTCGGACTGCTGTACCTCGTCATCGGTCTCTTCACCGTCGTTCGCGAGCGCGGCGAGGCCGCCCGCGTCTTCTGGGTTCTTTGCCTCTCGTCCTTCGCGATCTACGTGATCACGCCGGCGGGACCGCACGACGCGACCTGGAAGACCTCGTGGCTCGCGGAGGACTTCTTCCGCGCGCTGCTCCCGGCGCTCCTTCTGCACCTCTTCCTGATCTTCCCGCGGCCGGTGCGGTCGCGCCGCCTCGTCCCGTTGATCTATCTGCCCGGAGTGGCGTACGTCGCGGGACAGGCGGTCGCGCTTTCGATGACCGGCTCGGCTGCCGTTCGCGCGGCGGAGCTCACGACGCGGCTCTGGCTCGTTTATTTCGCTCTCTACGCCGCGATCGTGATCGGCCGGCTCGCCTCTCTCGTGATGGCGCGCGGCGCCCCG
Organism: Thermoanaerobaculia bacterium; assembly: GCA_035763965.1. GTDB lineage: Bacteria > Acidobacteriota > Thermoanaerobaculia > UBA5066 > Gp7-AA6 > Gp7-AA6. The sequence continues at coordinate 6,071 of DASUAD010000631.1, forward strand.
TCGGCCGAGAAACAGGCGCGCTGGATCGCTCTCGGGGTCACGGTCGGGCTCGCACCCTTCGTCCTTCTTTCCGCCGTTCCGCGGGCGCTCGGATTCGCGTCACCCCTGCTCTCGACGGTCGCCGTAATCCCGCTCGTCTTCATTCCACTCGCCTTCGCGTGGGCGATCCTGCGGTGGCGGCTGTGGGACGTCGAGATCTTCGTGCGCGAGGCTGTTGCCGCGACGGGGGCGGTGATCCTGGGCGGAATGACGTTCGTGCTCCTGAACGCGCTCCTCGACCGCACGTTCGTCGGCATGGCGGAGGCGGGCAAGAACGTCATCGCCTTCGCGTCGGGGCTCGTGCTCGCGTCCCTTCTCGTACCAGTCAAGCGGCGGCTGACCGACGCACTCGAGAAGATCCAGTACCGGGAAACCTACCGGGCGCGCCGGGCTCTCCTCGACGTCGCCCGCGATTTCTCGATGCCGCGGCCGAAGGAAGAGCTCGTACACGCCATCGTTCGCCGCGTGGAGGACGGACTGCACGTCGTGCCCTGCTCGCTCTTCCTCTTCGAGAACGGCGAGGCGGAAACTCCGGAGGCGGAGCTTCTGAGCCGATGTCTCGCGACGGAGGAGACCTGGCGGCTGCGGGCGTCCGCCTTCGGGGAGGTCGGGCAGGCGGCGGCGCAGCACCTTCACGCGATGGGATACCGCACCTTCTTCGCGATGCGGTCGGGCGGGAAGCTCGCCGGCGCGCTCGGCGTCGGCCACAAGGATGGACGGGTTCCGCTCTCTTCCGAAGACGAATCCCTTCTGACCGCCGTCATGGCGCAGGCGGGCCTCGCGTACGAGAACGCACGGCTCTACGGCGCCCTCGCCGACCGGCTCGAGGAGATCCGCACGCTGCAGAA
>DASUAD010000632.1:0-3653 GCA_035763965.1 Thermoanaerobaculia bacterium
CGTGTATCCGAAGTCGTATGCGCGGGTGAAGTACTGTCGCCCGCCGTCGATCCGGCGTGCGCCGAGGAGCTCCTGCGTCCGGACGAGACCGAGCGGCACGCCGAGATGCGGACCGAGCAGGTTCTGTCCCCCCTCGCCGCGGGAGAGTGAAAGGTACGCCACCTCCGCCCCCATCTTTCGCGAGACGAGCGTCAGAAGACGGTTGTCCTCGTCGTCCGGGTGCGCCGCGATGACCAGCAGGCGCTTGTGGACGACGATTTTCTGGAGCAGCCGGTCGAGGGCGAGGACCCCGCCGGTGGTCGCGGGCTCGAGCGGGTTCCCGGGAGCCGCCGCCGTCTGCGGCCGCGCCGCGGGCAGACAGAGGCACAGGAGCAGAAGGCCGAGGATTGTTTTCTTCAACAAGCGGGGGAGAGTCTAAGGCACTCACTCCCTCTCCCTCCGGGAGAGGGACGGGATGAGGGGTCTGACTGAGCCGACGCCTTATCCCAGCTCCACCTCGATCCGGTGAGTCGCGCCGTCGTCGGCGAGCGGGATCTCGCGGACGTCTGCCGGAAGTTCCCGGCCGTCCGCCGAGATCCGGGAGACGCCGCAGTTCGCCCCCCTCGGGTTCCGGACGACCAGCTCGTAACGTGCCGAGTGGTAGCGGAACGTGATCTGGTAGCCGGGCCACCACCTCGGGATGCACGGGTCGAGGTGCAGAGCCGCGCCGCGGATGCGGAACCCGAGGATCCACTCGACGCCGGCGCGATACATCCATCCCGCGGAGCCGGTGTACCAGGTCCATCCGCCCCGGCCGACGTGTGGCGGTTCGGCATAGACGTCCGCGGCCGCGACATAGGGCTCGACCTTGTACCGGTAGACGCCCGCCCGCGTTCCGGCGTGGTTGATCGGATTCAGGATCGAGAAGAGTTCTCCGGCCTTGTCCCCCTGCCCGAGTCCCGAAAACGCGATCAGAGACCACAGCGCGGCGTGCGTGTACTGTCCGCCGTTCTCGCGGACGCCGGGGAGGTATCCCTTGATGTATCCGGGATCGAGCGGCGTCTTGTCGAAGGGCGGAGTGAAGAGCAGAACCAGGCCGTCTCCTCGCCGGACGAGGTACTGCTCGACCGCGGCCATCGCACGCGTCGCGCGACCCTTGTCCGCAGCGCCCGAGATGACACCCCAGGACTGCGCGATGGAGTCGATGCGGCACTCCTTGTTCTGCGCGGATCCGAGCGGGGTGCCGTCGTCGAAATACGCTCGCCGATACCAGTCGCCGTCCCAGCCCTGCTGCTCGAGCGCGGTCTTGAGCGTCTTGACGCGGTCGCGCCACCGCTCGGCACGCCGCGTGTCGCCGCGCTTCTCGGCGATTCGGGCGAACTCCCACAGGTTGGAGTGGAGAAACCAGCCGAGCCAGACGCTCTCGCCTTCACCGCGGATCCCGACCCGATTCATCCCGTCGTTCCAGTCGCCCGATCCCATCAGCGGCAGGCCGTGCTTGCCGGCGGCGAGCCGGAGGTCGAGGGCGCGGGCGCAGTGCTCGTACAGGGTCGCCGACTCCTTCGAGACCGTGGGCTGGAAGTAACGCTCGACCTCGTTCTCCTCGAGCTCCGGGCCCTCGAGAAACGGAACCACCTCGTCGAGAACCGTCTCGTCTCCGGTGACCTCGACGTAATGGACCGTCGCGTACGGAAGCCAGAGGAGGTCGTCGGAGATGCGCGTGCGGACCCCGCGCCCGGACGGCGCGTGCCACCAGTGCTGCACGTCGCCCGGAACGAACTGACGCGACGCCGCGACGAGCAGGTGCTGGCGCGTGACCTTGCGCGCGGCGACCGTCAGCGCCATGACGTCCTGGAGCTGGTCGCGAAAGCCGTATGCGCCGCCCGCCTGGTAGAAGGCCGCGCGGGCGCGGACGCGGCAGGAGAGTGCCTGGTAGAGGAGCCAGCGGTTGAGCAGGACGTCCATCGAGCGGTCGGGCGTCTTGACCTGCAGGGCGCCGGCGATGTCGTCCCATTGCGCGCGAACTTCGTTGAGAACGGCGTCGAGGTCTGCGTCGCGGTAACGCCGCACGATCTCCCGCGCCCGGTCCTCGTTCTCGCCCTGCCCGAGGAAGAAGAGAATCTGCGCCCTTCCCCCGTACGGCAGATCCACCGGCGCCTGGAGCGCGGCACACGGGTCGAGTCCGGCGCCAACGCGCTTTCCGAGCGTCGCCCCGCGGGAGAGGCCCGCCGGACGCTCGAGCGTGCCGTTTCGACCGATGAACTCGGTCCGGTCCGCGGTGAATGCGGTCTGCTTCCCGCCGAGGTCCGCGAAAGCGACACAGTCGGCGAACTCCTCGTTCCACGGATTGCGCGCGAAGATCGCGCCCGTGTCCGGGTCGAGCTTCGTCACGACGAACGGCGCCGATCGGGCCTTCGACGATCCGAGGACCCACTCGACGTAGGCCGTGACCGAAAGACGGCGCGGCCCGTCCGACCGGTTCTCGATCCGCAGGCGCGAGATCTTCACCGGGTCGTCTTTCGGAACGTACTGGAGCAGCTCGAGCGCAAGGCCGTGGCTTTCGTGCTCGAACCGGCTGTAGCCCTGTCCGTGGCGGGCGACGAAGGGCCAGTCCTCCCGCACGGGGAGCGCGGTCGGAGACCAGACCTCGCCGGTGACTTCGTCGCGGATGAAGATCGCCTCGCCGGACGAATCCGAGATCGGATCGTTCGACCAGGGCGTGAGCTGGTTCTCGCGGCTGTTGCCCGCCCACGTGAAGCCCGACCCGGACTCCGACACCTGGAAACCGAAGCGGTCGTTCGCGACGACGTTGATCCACGGCGCGGGCGTTGCCTGCCCGGCTCCCAGGATCGTCACGTACTCCCGGCCATCTTCCGCGAAGCCGCCGAGCCCGTTGAAAAACTCGAGCGGAGGGCGCGGCGGAGAAACGTCCACCCGCGGCGGCGCGGGCTTCACCGGTCGCGGGGGCTCGGGGGCCGGCTCGACCCGGAGATGCCGGACCACCTGCTCGGCCAGGGTCCCGTGACGCGAGAGCAGGACGGCGCGCGCCGCGGCGCGCAGGACGTCGCGCTCGGAATCGGAGAGGAGATCCCCCCGCAGGAGAAAGACGCCGCCCCGGGCGCTCGGCGTGTCGCGCCCGGCGGTGACTTCGGTCGTACGAACCAGCGCCTCGAGAGCGATCTGCAGGTCCTGTCCGTAGGACACGCCCTGCTCGTTGATGATGACGAGATCGACCGCGAGACCTTTCATGCTCCAGTACTCGTGTGCGCGGCGGAGCTGGCGCACGATGTCGCGATCCTCGGCGAAGTCGATCCTCACGACCACGATCGGCAGGTCGCCGGAGATTCCATGGCGCCACAGGGCGGATTTGCCGAGCCGGTTGCGTTCGAGGATCTCCGGCGAAGCGCGCAGCGATGGGTCGGAGTAGAGGACGCGGTTGGCAATGCGCTGGAAGAGGTGCGCCTCGTCGGCATCCACGTTGAGGTGCCGGAGCTGCACCTGGGCTTGCGTCCAGGCGAGCGTCGTCGTGCGCTCGAACGCCGTGGGATCGCGGTACTTGTCGGCGATTCGGAGCGCCGCGTCCCGGTCCTCGGCGACTGCGGTCGTGAACATCACGCGCCCCGTCGTTCCCGGCTCCAGCCTGAGCCTGCGTCGGAGCGAGACGATGGGGTCGA
>DASUAD010000633.1:0-4947 GCA_035763965.1 Thermoanaerobaculia bacterium
GAAGTCGAGATCGTCCGCACGACGACCAAGGTCCTCGTCCAGGTCCTGCTGGTCGCCGGGCTCCTCACGGTGGTCTCGGGCTTCCAGACCGTCGGTATCGAGCCGGGTTGGGCGTGGGGCGGCGGAGTCTTCTTTTTCGGCTGGCTCCTGTCGGAGGTGGCAATCCTGAAGTTCGTCGCGACCGCGGACCCCGAGAGAATCGTCGCCCGCCTCCTTCCGGTCGTCACCGCGGCCTCCTGGCTTCTTCTCCCCCTCGCGATCCCGATCCGCAGGATTCTCGCGGAGCGCTCGCCGGCGCCGGAGGCGCCTCCGGCGACGGAAGAGGAGGTCCAGGCCTACATCGACGTCGGTCGCGAGGAGGGAATTCTCGAGAAGGAAGAGGAGAAGCTCCTCATGTCGATCGTGGACTTCGGCGATACGCGAGTCCGCGAAGTCATGACGCCCCGCACGGATGTGGTCTTCATCGACGTCGGTTCTTCGCTGACCGTGCTGGCGGACCTCTTCGTCGAATCCAAGTACTCGCGGATACCGGTTGTTCGCGGATCAATCGATCGGGTCGTCGGCATCGTCCACGTCAAGGATCTGCTCGAGACGATCCGCAAGGGGAGCTCCGGCCGGATCGCCGATCTCGTCCGCGAGGCGTACTTCGTGCCGGAGACGAAGAAGGTCTCGGAGCTCCTGCGGGAGTTCCAGAGACGCCATCTCTACATGGCCATCGTCGTCGAGGAGTACGGAGGCGTTTCCGGTCTCGTCACCGTCGAGGACCTGCTCGAAGAGATCGTCGGGGAGATCTCCGATGAGCACGAGGACGAACGCGAAGCCGTCACTCCGGCGGGCGAGAACGCTTACTCTGTTTCGGGGAAGGCCAACATCGCGCTCGTCAGCGACCTGTTCGGGAGGGGACCGGAAGAGGAGGAGTTCACGACCGTCGGCGGGTTTCTCGCGGCCCGACTCGGCCACATCCCGCGTCCGGGCGAGGTCCACCGCGAGGCGGATCTCCTCTTCACGGTCGAGGAAGCCGATCGACGCCGGGTCCACCGTGTTCGGATCGAGACGGTCGCCGTTCCCGTTCAGCGCGAGACGTGACTCGCGACGCGAGCCGGGAAACGGGAAACGGGAAACGGGAAACCGCGAGCTTCCGCGCAGGCGAGGTCGCCGTGGTCGGGCGGCCCAATGCGGGCAAGTCGACACTCGTCAATCGGCTGATCGGCGAGAAGGTCGCCATTGTCTCGGACAAGCCGCAGACGACGCGCAAACGAATTCTCGGGATCGCGCGGCGGCCCGGTGCGGAGATCGCGCTCGTGGACACACCCGGCATTCACCGCCCCGATCACCGGATGAATGCGGCGATGGTGAGGGACGCGACCGATGCCCTCTCGACCGCGGACCTCGTCCTCCTCGTCGTCGACGCGGCCGAGGGAGGAAGAGAGGACCGCGTGCTCGAAGTTCTTGCTCGCGCGGGCAGGCCCGCGATCCTCGCGCTCAACAAAATCGACCTGCTGTCGAAGGAGCGATTGCTGCCGATGATCGCGGACTTCGCTGCGCGACACCCGTTTCGCGAGATCGTTCCGATCTCCGCGAAGACCGGGGACGGCGTGGACCGTCTCGCGGACCTGCTCGCGGCGAACCTGCCGGAGGGAGAGGCCGCCTACCCCGACGACTTCCTCTCTTCGACGCCGGAGGCGGAGTGGGCTGCGGAGGTCATCCGCGAAAAGCTCCTCGAGCGCACCCGGCAGGAGCTCCCGTTTGCGTCCGCGGTAGTCGTCGAGCGCATGACGCGGGACGAGGAACGCGACGTGACGGTCGTCTACGCCTCCATCGTCGTCGAGAAAGAAGGGCAGAAGGGGATCGTGATCGGCCGGGGTGGCTCGATGATCCGCGAGATCGGCAAGGCCGCGCGCCAGGAGCTCGAGGAACGCTCCGGCGGCCGGTGGTTCCTCGACATCACGGTGAAGGTGCGCGCGGACTGGCGCGACGACGAGCGGTTTCTGGCGCGGCTCGTGACCGAGCCGGGGGAGTGGGCGAAAGACCCGCCCTCACCCCGCCCCTCTCCCGGAGGGAGAGGGAGTTCCTGAGGCGGCGTGGAGCACTTCGTGCCACGTCGCGATTGACCCTATCAGCTCCGGACCGCCTTGCGCACGCGCTCGGAGAGGTCCTCGAGGGACTCCGCGAGCGCCTGGCGCAGGCGCTCGATTTCGACGGTCCAGTTCTCGTCGGTCCCGCGCCGTACTTCTTCTTCGAGGAGAGGCGCGAGCTGGAGCTTCAAGTCCTCGGGAGCGCGGGACGGCTCGCCCGGCCTCTCCGAGAGCACGCGCTGCATCTCCTCGAGATCCCGGGCGAAGGCGGAGGTCTGCTCGTCGAGCTTCTCGGCTCGCTCGCGCAGCCGGCCGAACTCCTCGAAGAGTCTTTCCTGGGCGCCGCGGCCGCTGGATGCCTCCGATTCGATCCGCTCTTCGAGAGCCCGGATCTTTTCCTCGCTTCGCCGGTCGAGCGACGTGATCTCGCTCGCGAGCCTGTCGCGGACCTCTTCGAGGTTCCGGTCCGTCTCCTCCAGCCGCGCGCGAAGCCACTCCACGGTTTCCGCGCGCGTCTCGGACGCCCGCAGGCGCGCCTCGAGGGACTCGAGCCTCTCCGCGATCTCGGACGGGACCGAAGGAGGGACCGCATCGAAAGGCGCCGCGGCTTCGGGGAACGGCGCGTCCTCGGCCGGCCCGGGCGAAGGGCCTTCGTCCGCCCCGACCTCTTCCGGGGGCGTCCGGACGAGCGTCAGCGATGGGCGCAAATCCTCTTCCGTCGGAAGGTCGCCGGCGGGCTCACCGATCGAAGCGACCTCCTCCGGCGTCGGCCGGCCCTGCAGCCTTCGCAGGAGGTCCAGGAACGTCAACTTCGAGATCAGCTTGAACGTTTCCGTCACCCCCCGTCCTTCGCTCGCCACGGCCTCGACGTACGGATAGGCGGCGAACCCCAGCGCTTCCTGCATGGCTTCGACCGACAGGATGTCCGGCAGGTCCCGTTTGTTGTACTGGACGACGACCGGCATGGTGTCCAACGCGAGGGCGTTCGCGGCGAGGTTTTCCCTGAGCGATTGCCAGCTCTCGAGATTCTTCGGCAACAGCGTCCACTGCGAATCGGCCACGAAAACGATTCCGTCGGCGCCCTTGAGAACCACACGACGAGTCTCGTTGAACGCGGTCTGTCCCGGAACGGTCGTGAGCTGGAACCGGATGCGGTATCCCCGGATGTCGCCGAGCTCGACCGGCAGCAGGTCGAAGTAGATCGTCCGGTCGCTTTCCGTGGAGAGCTGGACGAGCTCCCCCGCCGTCCGCGGCTCGAGCCGCTGGTGCAGCACCTTCAGGTTCGTCGTCTTTCCGCCGAGCCCCGGGCCGTAGTAGACGATCTTTGCCGTCAGCTCGCGCGTGGACGCGTTGAAGAAGACCATGGGAGTTCCTCGCCGATCTGCGTGCGATTGTAGCGCGGAGGTTGTTCGGATCGGCGCGTTCGCTTCACGAACGGACGAAGAGTCCGGACGAAAGCTTCTCTCCCGGCGCGGAGTTGCTTCCTCGGGGACAAGCCACTAGACTCGCGCGGACTTGACCGAAGTCCTCCTCCTCAAGAAGGCGAAGATCCTCGATGCGGAACGCATCGGTCGCATGATCGACCGCATGGCTCACGAGATCGCGGAGCGCCAGAAGGACCTGCCCGGGCTCGCGTTCGTCGGGATCCGCACGCGCGGCGTTCCCCTCGCGACCCGGCTCGCCGAGCGGCTCTCGGACCTCGTGGGGCAGTCGTTCCCCGTCGGCACGCTCGACATCACGCTCTACCGCGACGACCTGTCGACGGTCGCCCCGCAGCCGCTCTTGAAGAAGACCGAGATCGAGTTCGACATGAACGGCCGCGCCGTGATCCTCTGCGACGACGTCCTCTACACGGGGCGCACGATCCGCGCCGCGCTCGACGGCGTGATCGACCTCGGCCGGCCGCGCGCGATCCGCCTGGCGGTCCTGATCGACCGCGGGCACCGCGAGTTTCCGATCGAGGCCAACTACGTGGGCAAGAGCGTCCCGACCGCGCAGCGGGAAGTCATCAAGGTCATGTTCGAGGAAACCGACGGCGCCGACGAGGTGTGGATACTCGAGAAGCCCGGAAGCTAGGACGGGAACCGGAAATTCCAAATCGGGAATCGGAGAGGCGACGGGTCGCAAAACGGTGACAGCGAACCCACCGAAGGTTTCCGCGCTCCGTTCCAAGGACCTCCTGGGTATCGAGTCGCTCGAGCCCGAGGAAATCACCCTCCTGCTCGATACCGCGGAGTCGATGCGGTCGATTTCCGAGCGGCCGATCAAGAAAGTGCCGGCGCTGCGCGGGCGCATGGTCGTCAACCTCTTCTTCGAAGCGTCGACCCGGACCCGTTTTTCGTTCGAGACCGCCGAGAGGTGGCTCTCGGCCGACTCGTTGAACTTCAGCGGCGGCAAGGGCACGTCCGTCGAGAAGGGGGAGACGCTCCTCGATACGGCGCGGACCCTGCAGGCGATGTCGCCGGACGCAATCGTCGTCCGGCATTCCGCGCCGGGCGTGCCGCACCTTCTCGCCCGTCACGTCCGGGCGGGTGTGATCAACGCGGGCGACGGCGCGCACGAGCACCCGACCCAGGCGCTCCTCGACGCGCTCACGATCCGGCAGCGCTTCGGAAGGCTCCAGGGCGTGCGGATCGTGATCGCCGGCGACATCACCCACTCGCGGGTCGCGCGATCGAACGTCTTCCTGCTGAAGAAAATGGGCGCCGAGGTCGTCGTCTGCGGGCCGCCCACGCTGCTTCCGCCGCGGGTGGAGGAGCTCGGCGCCGCCGCCACGACGGATTTCGACCGGGCCATCGAGGGCGCCCACGTGGTCATGATGCTGCGAATGCAGCTCGAGCGGCAGAGCCGGTCCCTGTTTCCGTCCAGCCGC
>DASUAD010000634.1:0-5536 GCA_035763965.1 Thermoanaerobaculia bacterium
GGAAACCTCGCGAGCGTCGCGGACGTCGCCGCCTTCCAATGAGCCGATCCGTGCCGGGAACCGCCGCGCCGCTGACGATCCGACCGGACGCGGCACGGCGACTCTCCCGCGAGGCGGACTTCCGCCGCGCCGTGCTGGTCGTGCGTCACGTCCTCGGCTGCGGCGGGAGCGGTTTCCGGATCTCGGTCGAGGAGAATCCGCCGGACGAAGGCCACCGATTCGAGTCCGAGGGAATCCCGATCGTCATGGACGAAGTTGCGGCCGAGAGGCTGAACGGAGCCGTCCTCGAGCTCGATCCCGATCCGGCGGGAGACGGCTATCGGTTGGATCATCCCGACGCGGTCCTGACGGCGTTCTGCTGATGCCCCTCACCCCGGCTCTCTCCCCGCGGGGGAAGGGACGGAGGTTTCTCGCGGTGTGCATCGATGGGCTCGCGCTCGTCAACGTGTGCGGGGCTGCCGTGGCGGAGGACCGGCCGCGTCTGCGCGACCTCGGGGTCTCGATCGGGGTCCTCACGCCCGGGAAGTGGAACGCGATCACGGACGTGGACGGCGTCCGGGTCGGGCACCGGACGATCGTCGAGGGCGAATCGATCCGCACCGGGGTCACCGTCATTCTTCCCCACGGCGGCGACGTGTTCCGCCGCAAGGCGCCGGCCGGCTTGTGGGTGGGGAACGGTTTCGGAAAGGCCGCCGGGTTCCTGCAGGTCCGGGAGCTCGGAAACCTCGAGACCCCGATCGCGCTCACCAACACGCTCGCGGTCGGAGCGGCGATCGAGGGACTCGTGTCCTGGACTCTCTCGCGGCCGGGCAACGGGGAGGTCCGATCGGTCAACGCGGTCGTCGGCGAAACGAACGACGGGCGCCTGAACGACATCCGCGCCCGGCGCGTCACGGCGAAGGACGTCGTCGCCGCCATCGAGACTGCGGCCGCCGGACCCGTCGCGGAGGGGAGCGTCGGCGCGGGAACCGGAACCGTCGCGTTCGGTTGGAAAGGCGGGATCGGCACCTCGTCGCGCGTCCTGCCGGAGAAACTCGGCGGGTGGACGGTCGGCGCCCTCGTCCAGTCGAACTACGGCGGGGTCCTGGCGATCGACGGCGTGAGGATCGGCGAGCTGCTCGGCCGCTACTCCTTCCGAAGCGAAATCCAGGGGCTGGCCGCGGAGCCCGAAGGGGGCTCGTGCATGATCGTGCTGGCGACGGACGCGCCGCTGTCTTCCCGGAACCTCGAGCGGCTCGCGCGGCGGGGCCTCCTCGGACTGGCAAAGACCGGCTCGTTCATGGACAACGGCTCCGGCGACTTCGTCATCGCGTTCTCGACGAAGAACCTGGAGGAGCACGGGCCGAAGGCGCGCACCCGCACGGTCGAGGAGGTTGCCAACGACTTCATGAGCCCGCTCTTTCTCGCGGCGGTCGAAGCCGTCGAGGAAGCGGTCGGCAACTCCCTGATGAAGGCCACCACGACGGTCGGTTATCGCGGCCGCCGGGTCGAGGCCCTCCCGATCGATCGGCTGCGCGACCTGCTCACGAAACGGCCGACGCCCTCCGCCCGCTAGGAGCGCGCGGGGCGGGGCGCGAGCGGCGGGTGCGGGCGCTCCGCCCTCTTCCTCGCCGGCTTGTTCGTCAGCTGCGACAGACGCCGGTGGTGCTCGACCACGATGCGCACCGCATCCTCCGGCTCGGCGCTGCGGTGGAGGAGATTACGGTCACTGGCGGAGATCGTGCCGTGCTCGAGCAGCTTTCCGAGCAGCGGTTCGATCGTGTCCTCGATTCCCTTCCCGCCGAGGATGATCGGGTAGTTCTCGATCTTGCGCGTCTGCATGAGAGTGAGCGTCTCGAAGAGCTCGTCGAGGGTGCCGTATCCCCCGAGGAAGGCGAAGAAGGCGCACGAGAGCTTGACGAACATGTACTTGCGGATGAAGAAGTAGCTGAAATCGAATCCGCGATCGAGATACGAGTTCGGCTTCTGCTCCCGTGGAAGGCGGATGTTCAACCCGATCGAGATGCCGCCGCCCTCCTGGCATCCGCGGTTGGCCGCTTCCATGATCCCGGGGCCGCCTCCCGTGACGACGTTGAAGCCCTCGAGAGCGAGGAGCCTCGCGGTCTCGCGCGCGAGCTGGTAGGCGGGTTCGTTCTCTCCGAGACGCGAGGATCCGAAGATCGTCACTGCGGGCTCCACGTCCCGGAAGGCCAGAGTGGCTTCGACGAACTCCCGGGTGATCTCCCCGACGCGCTCCGCCTCGCCTCCGGGCAGGTCCGACCACCCGAGGTCCTTCAGGACCCGTGGAAACTCGGGAATCGCCGGATCGGTCATGCAAACCCTCCCGTCGACACGTTGCCGCCCGCCACCGGTCGCTCCTTCGGCCGGAGGAAGATCCAGAACGTGAGAGCCCCGGTGGCGAAGCCGCCGATGTGCGCCCACCAGGCGATCCCGCTCGCCCGTTCGGGCGAGACGAGCGCCGTGGCGCCGCTGAAGAACTGAACGAAAAACCAGAAGCCCAGGTACAGGAACGCCGGCACCTCGAAGAACACCGGCCAGAAGACGATCGGGAACATCGCGACGATCCGCGCCCGGGGAAAGAGGAGGAAGTACGCGGCCATGACCCCCGCGATCGCGCCGGAAGCGCCGATCGCCGGCACGGTCGAGCCGGCGTTCGTTACGAGGTGCACGATCGCCGCCGCGACGCCGCACACGAGATAGAAAAAGAGGAAGCGGAGCGGGCCCATGCGGTCCTCGACGTTGTCGCCGAAGATCCACAGCGCCCACATGTTTCCGATGACGTGGAGCCAGCCGCCGTGCAGGAACATGCTCGTGACGAACGGCCAGTAACTGGCGGGAAAGCCGACCCATTGCGCCCACTCCGGATGCGTGTAGCGGGCGGGCACGATCCCGAAGAGATACGACATCCGTTCGACCGCCGGTGCAGGGCTCGCGAGCTCGACGAAGAAAACCGCGGCGTTGACGGCGATGAGAAGCCACGTCGCGACCGGGACGTGCCGGCTGGGGATCGTGTCGCGAATCGGAAACACCGGCCGAGTATGGGTCGGGAAACGGAAAACGGGAAACGGGAAACGGCGCTTACCGGGAGAATTCGGCGGGGACCGGGCGGCGCACCCCGAGCAGCTCGTTCATCAGGAAGAGGGGACCGACGAGCAGATGCAGCAGGTTCTTGAAGAACGCGGGGCGGTTCCTCTCGTAGACGGCGTGACCCACGGCCTGGAAGATCCAGCCGACGAGGAAGGCGGCGAGCCCGAGACGCCAGTCGCCCGTCGCACGCGCGACGAGGTCGATCGCTCCGAAAGCGACCAGCATGCCGAGCGCAAGAAGGACGTCGAGCGTCAGGTAGTAGAGCACGGCAGCAGAGATGAGAGCCTCCGCGGCGGTGATCGGGCCGATCCGGAGTCGACCGAGCATTCCGGTGATCCCGAAGACGATCAGCGTGATCCCGACGACATGACAGGCGAGGTTCCCGCGCGTCCGGTGGTGCGAGCCGTAGTCGGCGAGGAGAGCGTCGACCCGTTTCGTGCGAACCTCCACCGGGCCGAGAATAGCGCACGATGAGAGCCATGGTCCTCGAGCGCACCGCGCCGGCCGAGCAGGATCCGCTCGCGGCGAAGGCGTTGCCCGAGCCGCGTCCGGCGGCCGGCGAAATATCGATCCGTGTCGAAGCGTGCGGGGTCTGCCGGACCGATCTCCACATCGCCGAGGGAGAGGTGCCGGCCCGGCTGCCGATAGTTCCGGGACATCAGGCCGCGGGGACCGTCGCCGAGTGCGGCGCAGGCGTCGAGCGTTTCCGACCCGGTGATCGCGTGGGTGTCGGCTGGCTCGGATGGACCTGCGGCGAGTGCCCTTTCTGCCGGACGGGGCGCGAGAACCTGTGCCGGCGCGCGCTCTTCACCGGGCGCGACCGCGACGGCGGATACGCGGAGATCATGGTGGCGCCGGAGCGCGCGGCGTATCGGCTGCCGCCGGGATTCACGGCCGAGCAGGCGGCGCCGCTGCTCTGCGCCGGAGTCATCGGCTACCGCACGCTGCGCCTGTCGGGGGCGCGTCCGGGAGGGCGCCTCGGCCTCTTCGGTTTCGGCGCCTCGGCGCACCTCGTGCTCCAGGTCGCGCGCTACGAGGGTTGCGAGGTCTTCGCGTTCAGCCGCGAGGCGCACCACCGCAAGCTCGCCCGCGAGATGGGCGCCGTCTGGGTGGGGCAGACCGCGGACGACCCGGGCGTGCTGCTGGACGCGGCGGCGATCTTCGCGCCTGCCGGCGAGATCGTACCGATCGCGCTCGAGCGCCTCGACCGGGGAGCGACACTCGCGGTCAACGCGATCCACATGAGCCCGATTCCGTCGCTCGAGTACCGGAAGCTGTACGGCGAGCGCGCCGTGCGGAGCGTTATGAACTTCACCCGGCGCGACGCCGAGGAGTTTCTGGACCTCTCGGCGAAGATTCCGGTTCGCGCCGAGACCGAGCGATTCCGGCTCGAGGCCGCGAACGAAGCGCTGCGTCGGATCAAGCGCGGAGAGGTCCGAGGCGCGGCGGTCATCGCGATCCGCTGACGCGACGCGCTATCGGATCCGCACGAGAAGACGCCGGGGCCGCGGACCCGCCTCGAACCGGAGCCGGGAGATCATTCGCCCGACTTCGTTCTCCGGCGTCACGCTGCTCACCGTTCCCTGCGCGTCCACGACCAGCACGTATTCGCGTCCCCGCTCGCTCGTCGGGAGTTCCAGTCTCACCGCCGAACGGAGAGCGGGGGGAGAGCCGAAACCGTCGATCTCGTGAAACGTGACCCGCAGCGTCGCGGCGGGTGCGGCGAATCGCGCGGCGGATTCTCCTTCCTCGCCGGCGCCGCCCGGTTGGGGGGCGGCTGAAGCGATGCGGGGCGCCTCGCGTCGCGCCTCGCCGATCGAGCGATCGACCTCCTTCGACTGTCCGGCGTCGCGGCGCGAGAGGACATCCCCTGCCGTCGGCGCGTTCTCCCGGACCCGCAGGTCGGGCAGCGGAGCGGAGTCCGAGGAGACTTCTTTCTCCCGCGTCGATGCCGCGGGTCGCCGCTCGGGGACCTTCTCGACCGCCTGCGGGGCAGGACTCGCCGGCGGTGGCTGCGGGGCCGGAAGGCGCACGGGCTGCCGCACGGTGATCGGACTCGCGATCAGGAGCGCCAGGAGCGCAGTGAGCAGCAGGGCCGTCCACCCGAGGTCGATTCGGAACCGCATCGGGAAGGGCGCTCGCGATCTGTTCGTGGATTGCACCTTGCGCAGGATCCTCGCCGCGAGGTCCGAGCGCGGCGGCACCGATCGCGCCGACCGGAAGAGACGCAGCGCGTCCTCGAACTCGATCGCCGCCCGGCGGCATTCCGCGCAACGGGCGCGGTGCGACTCGAATCTCGCCCTCTCGCCCGCAGGAAGATCGCCGTCGTAGAGCCGCGACAGGAACTCGACCGATCGGCCCGGATGGGCGTGTCCGTTTCCGTTCATGGGTTCTTCTCCGGGGTCAGGAGCGGAGCCAGGATGACGCGGAGTTGCCCCCGTCCCCGGGC
>DASUAD010000635.1:0-3130 GCA_035763965.1 Thermoanaerobaculia bacterium
AGCGGCACCCCGACGACCACGTCGTCGTCTACGACCTCTTGACGTACGCCGGAAACCGCCCCAACCTCTCCGACGTCGAGGATCGGATCGTCTTCGTCCATGGGGATATCTGCGACCGTGACCTCGCCGACACCACGCTCCGCGGCGAGCGGATCGACGTCGTCGTCAACTTCGCCGCAGAGTCCCACAACAGCCTGGCCGTCGTCGATCCGACGCGGTTCTTCCGCACCAACGTCCTCGGGACGCAGACGCTCCTCGACGCCTCGCGAGCGGCGGGCGTCGATCGGTTCCACCACGTCTCCACGTGCGAGGTGTACGGCGACCTCCCGCTCGACTCGGCGGACGTCTTCTCCGAGGAGTCGCCGTACCGCCCGCGCACGCCCTACAACGCCTCCAAGGCCGGCGCCGACCATGCCGTGCGCGCGTACTTCGAGACCTTCGGCCTGCCTGTGACGATCACGAACTGTTCGAACAACTACGGCGCCTACCAGTTCCCCGAGAAGGTGCTCCCGCTCTTCATCACGAACGCGCTCGACGACCAGTCGCTTCCGATGTACGCGTCCACGCGGAACAAGCGCGAGTGGCTGCACGTGCTCGACCACTGCGCTGCCATCGACCTCGTCCTTCGGAAGGGTCGCGACGGGGAGACGTACAACGTCGGCTCCGGGCTCGAGGCGACGATCGAGGAGATCGCCGACCTCGTTCTCGAGCTCACGGGCAAGCCGTCGACGCTCAAGACGATCGTCCCGGACCGGCCCGGCCACGACCGTCGCTACCTGCTCGATTCGCGCAAGATCCGGACCGAGCTGGGGTGGGAGCCTGCGCACGGTTGGGAGGACGGTCTCACCGAGACCGTGGCGTGGTACTCGGCGAACCGAGCCTGGTGGGAGCCGCTCAAGGAGCGAGCGCCCGTCGCCGAAACGTCTTGGCGCTGACCACGCTAAAGCACGGCGTGTCACTGCCGAGAACACAAACAGTTAACCCTCCGGAGCTAGCCTGACCCGTGTCCGTGCGCCTCTCATTCGCCGTTCTCGCCTTCGCCGTCGTGATCACGACTTCGTCGGCGCAACCCGCCATGCTCGCCGCAACTCCAGGCGAGGCGTCGTTCGTCGTGTCAGGTCGAGGCTATGGACACGGCGTCGGCATGAGCCAGTTCGGTGCTTACGGGATGGCGAAAGCGGGACGGACCTACGACGAGATCCTGCGTCACTACTACGCGGGAATCGAGCTCGGGCAGTCCTCGACGAGAGAGGTGCGCGTTCTGCTGGCAGAGGGTCGGCGTGCCGTGACCATCGCCTCGACCGTTCCCTTCACCATTCGCGACGCGGGAGGAACGGTTCATCGGCTTCCCGCGGGTCCGCTCTCGCTTCGACCGGATCTCGAGCTTCCTGCAGCGGAGGGAACGGCGGCCGCCGGCTCGCCGCTCGTCGCTCGACCCGGGAAAGCCGCCCCGCTCTCGCTCGACGGACAGCCCTACCGAGGGAAACTCCAGATCGCCGTGCAGGGCGGCTTCCTGCGAGTGATCAACGTCGTCGCACTCGAGAGCTATCTGCAAGGAGTCGTCGCCGGGGAGATGCCGCACTCCTGGCCGCTCGAGGCCTTGCGCGCGCAGGCCGTCGCGGCCCGCTCGTACGCACTTGCAAACCTTGTCGAGGGCAAACCTTTCGATCTGTACGCCGATGTGCGGAGCCAGGTCTACCTCGGCGTTGCCGGCGAGCGGCCGCGAACGACCGAAGCCGTGCAAACGACAGCCCGCGAGGTCGTCCATCACGGCGGCGCGGTCGCATCGACGTTGTACTTCTCGAGCTCGGGCGGGAAGACGGCGAGCGCAGCCGACGTCTTCGGGACGGCGATCCCCTACCTCGTCTCGCGTCCGGATCCGTGGGACAAGCTCTCGCCGTACCACCGCTGGGGACCTGTCCTCCTCGGAGCGCGGACCGTTCAGGCGAAGCTGGGCATCGACGCACGGGTCGTCGATGCGATCGGCACCGTGACGCCATCCGGCCGGCTCCGCTCGCTTTCCGTGCTGACGACGACCGGATCGGAGCCGGTGCCCGCCTCTGTGGTCCGGACCGCGCTCGGCCTCCGCTCGACCTGGCTCACGATCGGAGTACTGCGGCTGGACCGTCCCGCTGGAGCGATCGTCTTCGGATCGAGCCTGGAGCTCAGCGGGATCAGCCGCGGGCTTCGCTCGCCCGTCCTCGCCACCTCGCCCGACGGTGCGGTCTGGACGAGGGCGGATGCTCTGTCGCGAGCGGCCGGGGGGAGCTTCGCGGTCACCGTCAAGCCGGTTCGAACCACCCGCTACCGGATCGAGGTCGAGGGGGCGACGTCTCCCGCGATGCTCGTCCAGGTCAGTCCGCGGTTGCAGCTCGTCCCCCCGACCGAGCTCCGAGCCCTCACGGGGTCGGTCCGGCCGAAGCTCGTTGGCGAAGCAATCTCGATCGAGCGACGGAACGGCTCGCGCTGGGTCTCCCTCGGTCAGGCGACTGCAGACGAGAGCGGAGCTTTCCGGGTGGAGCTCACGCTCGTGCCCGGAAGCTACCGAGCGCGGATCGCGGCGACCGCAGACCTGGCGGCTGGGGTGTCGCCGACTCTCGAGGTCACGGGATGACGCGTTTCGCGCTTGCGATCACGTCGGTCGCTGCAGCGTGGCTTGCGCTGCCTCTCCCAGCAGATGCCGCCCGCGTGGCAGTCGGTCTCGGTCGCGGTGCCGATCCGACCATCGTCGCCAGCGCGATCGAGCGCAGGACGGGGAATCGCCCGGAAAGCCTCGCGCCGATTCCCGCGCTCGTCCTCGACCTGCCCGCCGGAAGCTCGCTGCGGGGCATTCGCGGAATCACGTACGTCGAGCGTCTCGTGGAGCGTCGGCTCGCGTTCACTCCCACGGATCCGCTCGTTTCGAAGCAGTGGTACCTGTCGCACAGCCGGTTCTACGAGTCGTGGGTGACGCTTCCGGCGTTCGAGTCGATCCCGGTGGCGGTGATCGATTCGGGCGTCGACACGGGGCATCCGGAGCTCGCGAAGAAGGTCCTCGGAGCAAAGAGCTTCGTTGGTGGCTCGGCGCGCGAGGACACCCTCGGGCACGGAACGTTCGTCGCCGGTCTCATCGCAGCCGGTGTCGACAACG
>DASUAD010000636.1:0-4072 GCA_035763965.1 Thermoanaerobaculia bacterium
CTACCAGTCGATGGAGCTTCTCCAGACCATCGCGACCGAGATGTCGACCCCGGAGTCGGTCGAGGCGGCGCCGCGCCCGCGCGAACGGTTCTGACGGGCGGAACACCCTCCGAGCGGTCCGCCGCTCCGGACGAAGCCGGCACCTCCGGAATTCGCTCGTATTCCAGGATCGACAATGGCAACTCGGCCGGCAGCTGGATCGACGTGTTCACCGACCTTCGGACGAGGCGGTAGCCGGGGGGATCGCTACGGCCCACGGCCTCGACGACGCTCGGCAGGATCACGACGACTCGATCCGCGTCGGTGAGCTCGGAGAAGCGCCATAGATCGCTCGATTTCTCGACGCGAACCCGCTTCGCCTCCGGGCACTGGAAACTCTGATACTGGCTGGCCGACACGTACTCGTGACCGTCGACCACCGTGCCATCGATCACCGTGTGCGTTGCGGCGTAGCGGCAGATGACGTTCGTGAGCTCGAACCGGGCATCCACGAGACGCGTCCGCCACAGTTCCCGGGAGTAGTAGTGGAGGTTGAGCCAGGCCGAAGCTCCGAAAACGACGAGCGCGGCCGCCGCAGCGAACGAGCGCGAGGGCCACCGACGGGGCGCGACCAGGCGCGCCAGACCGGTCACCATCCAGGCGACGCCGAGAGAGGAAAAGAGCAGGACGACCAGTATCCGGTGGTAGGTGGGCAGGCCGGAACAGAGGAGAACGCCGCCCGTCAGGTAAGCGCCCGAGAAAACGGTCGATACCCAACCCGCCGGCGACGACAGCCGGGAGAGAAAGAGCGCAAACGCGGCGGGAATCAGCGCGGCCGTCACCGGGTCGGCGAGCGCGCGATCCGCGCCGTATCCTTTGAAATGGTCCACTCCGGAATTGAAGATCGAAACCGTGGCCAGAAGGTGCCTGCCGACGGCCTCGCCAACGCTGCCGGTCCCGTACGCACTCCGGAGCACCTGGAAACCGTCGGACCTCAGGAGCGAAATCGCCGGGATGCGCTGATAGGCGATCTCCAGCGGCATCCGCAGCACGGTCGCGAACATCGGGGCGCACGTGAGAGCCGCGATCCCGCCGACGGCCGCGAGCACGACCACGAGGCCCTTCGAGGGCCAGCGCCCGATGATCGCCCAGCCGGCGAGGGTCACGGCGACGAGCGGGGGCAGGATCTGCGCCGGAACGTACGTCGCGGCTCCGATGCCGAGCGCCACCCCCGCGCCGGTGAGAGCGAGAAAGGATCCGCCGGTCAACGACCGCAGGAGCAGAGCGAGCACGAGACTCGCGAAGAAGGGGGTCTCGACGTACGAATGCCCGACGCGGGAGTAGTGAACGAACGTGTGGTTGACCGCGAGGAGGAGAGCGGCGAGAAAACCGGCTTCCGTTCCGATCAGCCGGCGCGAGAAATCGAAGAGGAGAACGACCGTGAGAGAGCCGAGGAGCGCGGAGCCCAGCCGGAGCGCCCGCAGTCCCTCGCCGAACGGCCACGCGGCGGCCCGGGATACGACGAGAGTCATCCCGGGAGCGCCCATCTCCCAGAACCCGAATGCGCCTCCGACCCCTTCCGCGAGCAGGGCGCGGCCGGCGAGTCCGGTTGCCGACTCGTCGCTGTCCACCCAGGGCGGGAAACGGTCGACGCCGCCCCAGGCGCGAACGCCGAAGGCGAAGACGAAGAGAAGCGCCACGGCCGCGAAAAACCGCCGGCTCTCCCGCTTCACTTCCCTTGGGCGTCGGCGCGCTGTCCGGTACCAGTCCGCAATGCCGGGCAGGAGGAGCAGTAAGAGTCCCCCCATCCAGAGTCTCACCGCGAGCGCGTCGCCAGGACGAGCGCGGAGGTGAACGAACAGGGCGACGAGGAGAGCGATGGCTCCGGGGACGCACGCGGCGTAGAGCGCCCGGGGAAAACGCGGCGGCTCGAGGGGGCGGCCCGGGGCGGGGAGCCGGTCGCTCTTTCCGAGGAGTGCGACGGCGAGGCACGCCGACGCGACCAGAGCGAGCGCAGCGAGCAGGGACGGCCGGGCTCCCGTCGCGCGGGCACTCTCGAGGCCGATCTGTCCCGCCGCCGCCAGCAGGAGGAGCCCGCCCGCGGCGAGCGATCTCGCCCGGGAGGGATCGCGATTCTGGAATTCCTCGGAGCGAGCTATTGGAGAATTGTAGACGGGCGCAGCCTGCGTGGAGCGGGATGCCGCCCCGAAGGGTTCGGCGACGCCGAAGTCCCGGCAGATTGCCGGCGGACGTCTGCCGGGCCGAAGCTGCTGCTCGAGACCGGACGCCTCAGTAGGCGAGCACCTTCCGGGCGGCCTCGAGCACGCTCTCCTTCGACGGCAGAACCGCTCGCTCGAGGATGCGGTTGAAGCCCACCGGCGTGAACGTCGAGCCGACGCGGCCGATCGGGGCGTCGAGGTACGGGAACACCGCCTCCTGGATCTGCGATGCGATCTCGCCCCCGAACCCGCCGTGAACCTTGTCCTCGTGAGCGACGAGGGCGCGGCTGGTCTTTCGGACGGATCCGGTCACCGATTCGATGTCGAGCGGGACGAGAGAGCGCAGATCGAGGACCTCGACGCTCTTTCCCTCCTTCGCGAGGTCCGCGGCCGCTTCGAGCGCAAAGTGCACCGGCGTGCCGTAAGCGACGATCGTGAGGTCGTTGCCTGCGCGGCGCACACGAGCCTTCCCGAAGGGCACCGCGAACTCTCCCGGGACGGCCGCTCGCGCCATCGGGTTGTTGTAGAGGAACTTCGGCTCGAGGAAGAGCGTGATGCCGCGCGAGCGGATCGACGTGCGGAGAAGCCCCGCCGCGTCGTCGGCGAACGCCGGGTACACGATGCGGATCCCGGGAAGCGTCGTGAGCCAGCCCTCGATGTTCTGGGAGTGATAGAGACCGCCGCCGATGTAGCCGCCCGACGCGATCCGCACGGTCACGTTGGGAACGAACTTGCCGTTCGTGCGCCAGTACTCGTGAGACATCTCGACCATCTGCTCGGCCGCGGGCCAGAAGTAGTCGGCGAACTCCGCGCCCTCCACGACCACCCGGATGTCCTCGGAGAGCCGCGAGAAACCGTCCGAAGTCCCGAGGATGAAGTCCTCCGCGATAGGGCCGTTGAACACGCGGCGGGGGCCGAACTCCTGCTGCATGCCCTTCGTGACGTTGAAGACGCCCCCCTTGTCGCGGTACGCGACGTCCTGTCCCCAGATGTATGTGTCCGGGTTGCGGCGGAACTCTTCCTTGAGGGTCTGGTTGAGCGACTGGACGAGCGTCATCGTCTCGCCGGAGCCGTCGGGGATTCCTTCCGGCCACTTCTCCGGCACCCAGGGCTCGGGAACGACGAACTCGAATATCGACTCGGGTGACGGGTCGGGAGCGCGCCGTGCCCGATCGGCTGCCTCCTCGTACGTCTGCTGGTTGTGAGCCTCGAT
This sequence comes from Thermoanaerobaculia bacterium, assembly GCA_035763965.1. GTDB lineage: Bacteria > Acidobacteriota > Thermoanaerobaculia > UBA5066 > Gp7-AA6 > Gp7-AA6. Next base: position 3,412 of record DASUAD010000636.1, read on the forward strand.
CGCGGCGATCTCTTCCTCGGGGAGGAGCCCGTTCTCGATGAGCGTCCGGCGGAAGCGGGGCAGGGGATCGGCTTCGCGGGCTGCGGCGAGCTCGTCCGGTGACCGGTAGAGCTCGTGGCGATCGGAGTTGGAGTGGGAGTGGATGCGGACGACCGGCGCGTAGACGATCGCGCATCCCTCTCCGGTGCGGACATACTCCACCGCTTCCCGCATCGCCCGGAACGAGTCGAAGACGTCCAGGCCGTCGCAGGGGAAGATCTTCAGGTTCAGGAAGCCCGAGAAGTTTTCGGCGACGTTCGGGTTCGCGGTCTGGTCGCATTTGGGCACCGAGATCCCGTAGCCGTTGTCCTGGATGACGAATACGACCGGGAGCTTCTCGCGCGAGGCCCCGTTGACCGCCTCGTAGAAGAAGCCCTCCGCGGTCGAGGATTCTCCGAGCGAGCAGAAGACGATCGAGTCACGGCCATAGGTCTTGATCGCGCGGCCGAGGCCCGCGGCGTGCTGGGCGTGGTTGGCCACGACCGAGGAGACGTTCTGGATCCCGATCTCGGGCTTCGCGAAGTGGTTGGACATGTGGCGGCCGCCCGACGCGACGTCGGCGGCCTTGGACATTCCGTTCAGAAGGATCTCTTCGGCGGTCAGGCCTGCGGCGACACAGGTC
>DASUAD010000637.1:0-7285 GCA_035763965.1 Thermoanaerobaculia bacterium
AGGTCGAAGCGCCGGACGGCATCGGCGGTGAGCAGCGCGATCTCGGCGAGATCTTCCGCGGTCGGGTCGATGTTGACGGTCGTGTCCGCGAAGAAGAACGTCCGGTCCTTGAAGATGAGCACGTAGAGACCGGACACCCGCCTGACTCCCGGGGCGGTGCCGACGATCTGCAGCGCCGGACGGATCGTCTCGGGATAGTGCTGGGTCAGGCCCGAGATCACGCCGTCGGCGTCTCCGGCCTCGACCATCAGCGGTCCGAAGGCGTTTCGCGATCCGGCCTGCTCGAGGGCGTCGCCCACCGTCATGCCTCGGCGCCGACGGCGCTCTTCGAGCAGACGGGCGTATTCCGGCAGTCTCGGTGACGAGCGGGAGTGGATGAACTCGATCTGATCCATCGGAATCTGCAGCTCTCGGGCGAGCGGCTCGACCTCCTCGATCCGCGCGAGCAGGATCGGCCGGCAGATCCCTTCTTCCACCAGGATCTTCGCGGCGCGGAGGATCTTGGGGTGCTCCCCTTCGGGAAAGACGATCCGCTTCGGGTCCTGGCACGCCTTCCGGATGACGACCCCCATGACCTCGCGGGCTCGCGACAACATCGCTTCGAGCCGGCGCAGGTACGCGGCCATGTCGGTGATCGGCTGGTGCGCCACGCCCGACGCCATCGCCGCCTCGGCGACCGCCGGCGCGACCCACAGGAGCACGCGGAAGTCGAACGGTTTGGGGATGAGGTAGTCGCGCCCGAAGCGGAACTGCTGGCCTCCGTAGGCCTTCGAGACCGAGTCGGGAACGTCCATCTTCGCGAGCGCCGCGAGCGCCTGCGAAGCCGCCTTCTTCATCGCCTCGTTGATCTCCGTGGCGCGGACGTCGAGCGCGCCCCGGAAGATGAAGGGAAAACCGAGGACGTTGTTGACCTGGTTCGGGTAGTCGCTGCGGCCCGTCGCCATGATGACGTCGGGACGCGCGGCCTTCGCCTCCTCGGGCGCGATTTCCGGCTCCGGGTTCGCGAGCGCGAAGACGATCGGGTCCCTTGCCATCCTCTTCAGCATCTCGCCCTTGACGAGACCCTTCGCCGACAACCCGACGAGCACGTCGGCTCCTTCGAGAGCGTCGGTGAGCGTCCGCTCCTTCGTCTCCACGGCGAACTGCGCCTTGTACGGGTTGATGTCCTCGGTGCGACCGAGGTAGATCACGCCGGACTTGTCCACCATCCGGAGGTTCTCCTTCCGGACTCCGTAGGACAGATACAGCCGCGCGCACGCGATCGCCGAGGCGCCCGCGCCGAGAAACACGACCTTGGCGTCGGTGATCTCTTTTCCGGCGACCTCGAGCGCGTTGAGCAACGCAGCCGCCGAGATGATCGCGGTGCCGTGCTGGTCGTCGTGGAAGACCGGGATCTTCAGGCGCTTTTTCAGCTCCTCCTCGATCACGAAGCACTCGGGCGCTTTGACGTCCTCGAGGTTGATACCGCCGAACGTCGGCGCGATGCGCGCCACGGTATCCACGAACGCCTCGGGATCCTTGGCGTCCACTTCGATGTCGAAAACGTCGATGTCGGCGAAGCGCTTGAAGAGGACGCCCTTTCCCTCCATCACCGGCTTGCCCGCGAGCGGGCCGATGTCGCCGAGACCGAGAACGGCCGTGCCGTTCGAGATCACCGCAACGAGGTTCCCCTTCGTCGTGTAGTCGTAAACCGTCTCGGGATCGCGCGCGATCTCCAGGCACGGCTCGGCGACCCCGGGCGTGTACGCGAGCGAGAGGTCCTCCTGGGTGCGGCAGGGCTTCGACGGGATGACCTCGACCTTCCCTTTCCGGCCCCGCGAGTGGTACTCGAGAGCTTCTTCCCGGGTGATTCGTCTCAAGCGACTCCCTCGCTGCTTTCTTCCGGCGCCGGCTGAGGGATGGGAGCCGCCAAGCCGTCGCGAACCGCGCGCGCCGCGTTCAACGCTTCTCCGACCGGCACCCGCTGGATGCTCTTGTCGCGTCGGATCACGATCTCGACTTTGCCTTCCTTCAACGCCCGCCCCCCGACGTTCACGCGGATCGGGAAGCCGATCAGGTCCGCATCCTTGAACTTCACTCCGGGACGCTCGTCGCGGTCGTCGTAGAAGACGTCCATCCCATCGCTCCGGAGCGCTTCGTACAGGGAGTCGGCTTCGCGACGGACCGCCTCGTCGGAAGGATTCAACGACACGAGCACGATCTCGAACGGCGCGAGCGCCAGCGGCCAGATGATGCCGTCATCGTCGTGATGCTGCTCGACGGCCGACGCCATCGTGCGGCCGACTCCGATCCCGTACGTCCCCATGACGACCGGCCGCGTCTCCCCCGTTTCGTCGGTGAAGTCGGCGCGCATCGAGATGGAGTATTTCGTACCGAGCTTGAAGATGTGCCCGACCTCGATCCCGCGCGCGATCGAGAGAGCTCCGCCGCAGCGGGGGCACGGATCGCCGCGCCGCGCCTTCGCGAAGATCCCCCACTCCCTCACGGCCGCGTCCCGGTCGAGCGAGAGGCCGCGGACGTGCCAGTCGCGGCGTCCCGCTCCGGTCACCGCGTTCACCGCACCCCGGATGGATTCGTCCGCCACGACCCGGAGGCCGCGCCCCTCCAGGTGATGGGGACCGACGAAGCCGACGGGAGACCCGGTGGCGCGCTCGACCTTTTCCTCGGAAGCGAGCGTCAGCTCTTCGACCCCGAGGAAGTTTTTCAGCGCGATCTCGTTCACATCGAGGTCGCCCCGCAGGAGGACGACCGCGTGCCCCTTCTCGGTCTCGTAGACGAGACACTTGATCATCCGCGACGCGGTGATGCCGAGGAACTCGACGACGTCGTCGATCCCGCCCCGGCCGGGCGTCTCGACTTCTTCGAGCGGCCCGGGGGACTCGTCGTCCCACGGAGAGGGGCGGAGTCCCGTCCGTGCTTTCTCGAGGTTCGCGCCGTAGCCGCACGCGGCGCAGCGGACGACGGCGTCCTCGCCCGTCTCGGCGAGGACCATGAACTCCTCCGACGCAGTGCCGCCGATCGCTCCGGGGTCCGCCTCGACGACCGTGAAGTCGAGCCCGCAGCGCTCGAAGATGCGCCGGTAGGCGCCGTCCTGCGCGCGGTAGGAGCGATCGAGCCCCGCCGCGTCGGCGTCGAAGGAGTAGCCGTCGTACATGAGGAACTCACGCCCCCGAATGAGCCCGAAGCGCGGCCGGATCTCGTCTCGGAATTTCGTCCGGATCTGGTACAGCGTGAGCGGAAGCTGCCGGTAGGAAGTCACACCCGCGCGGACGAGCGACGTCACAGCCTCCTCCGCGGTCGGAGCGAGGCAGTATTCACCGCCCTTGCGGTCCTTCAGGTGAAAGAGGATCTCCTCGGCGGTGTAGCGCTGCCATCGGCCGGTTTCCTCCCACAGCTCCCGCGGATGCAGGATCGGCACCTCGAGCTCGGTGCAGCCCGCGCGATCCATCTCCTCGCGAACGATCACCTCCGTCTTCCGGTGTGAGCGCAGGCCGAGCGGGGTGAGCGCGTACATGCCGGCGGCGATGCGGCGGATCATCCCCGCCCGAGTCAGCAGGATGTGGGAGATCGCTTCCGCGTCCCCCGGCACCTCGCGGACGGTCTGGAGAAAGTATCGGGACCAGCGCATGTTCGGCGCCGAAGAGTATCAGCGTGGGGTCCGGTCTTCACCAGTTGCTGAAGCGGGGCTGTGAGCCGATACGGTCTTGCCACATCGCAGCGCGATGTGGCAAGTGGAGACCTGACCCCGCTACTTACCGATTACCGGCTTACTTCGTCGTCGAGACCTTGGGCTTCGGCGCCTTTCTCGGTCCGGCCTTCTCGAGCAGCCGCAGGTTGCTTCGGACCTGCTGCATCATCCGATCCTCGAGCTTGCCGCCACGAGCCACGGTCTTCGCCTTGTGGAACGCGGCTTTCGCCTCTTCGAGTTTCCCGGCGGCGAGGTAAGCGAGGCCGAGGTGATGGAACGTCGTCGGCGCGGCTGCCCTTTCGCTCGACCGCCGCAGGCAGTCGATCGCGCGGTCGAATTCTTCGCGCTTGTAGTGGACCCATCCGAGCGCGGCGAGCGGATACGGCTTCAGCTCCTCGGGAGCGGCGGCCAGAGCGCGCCCGGCGTAGTCGAGCGCCGAGTCGAGGTCCGCTCCCTCCTCGGCGAGGTTCGTGGCGAGCTCGTAGTAGCCGACCGCCCGCGCGGTCGACGACTGGTGCCCGTCGAGAAACTCGCGCACGATCTGCGCCGCTTCGGCCGGGCGGCCCTCGGCCCGCAGCGCCTCGGAGAGGATCGAGCAGGCGGCCGCGGCGACGACCTCCTCGGGATCGCTCGAGAGGACCTCGCGACACGACACGATGGCTTCTTTCCACAGCCCGAGGGAGGCGGAGAGAAGGGCGTAGGAAATCCGGATCGTCGAGTTTTCCGGCTCGGCGGCGAGCGCCTGATGGTAGAGCTCGTGGGCGCGTCGCAGGGCCCCGCGGGTCACGCATTCTTCGGCGCGGCGGTAGGCCTCCGCTCCGGGGCCTTCGACGTCGGGCAGCGGGTACAGCTTGCGCCGCTCGAGGATCCTCACGGCCTCCTGGTACTCGAGCTTCCTCGGGTTCTTTTCGAGGGCCTCGTGGAAGCACTCGAGCGCGCGCTTCAACCGGTTTTTCTCGAGGTGGCAGAGTCCGAGCTGGAAGATCGCCTCCTCCGAATCGGGCTGGAGCTTCAGCGCCTCCTCGAGGTGGCGAATCGCGCGGGTCACGTCACCCTTTTCGCGCAGGACCGTCCCGAGCAGGACGTACGCGGAGGGCTGCGCCGCGATCTCGACGGCTTTGAGCAGCTCCTGCTCGGCTTCCGCCCAGCGGGAGGAGTGGGCGTACAGCGCTCCGAGTGCAAAGTGGGGAAGAAAAGCGTCGGAGCGCCGCTCGATCGCGCGGCGGTGGAAGGTCTCCGCCGCCTCCGTCTCCCCCGCTTCCGAAGCGACGATCCCGGAATACACCAGGGACTCGAAGTGATTCGGCTGCACGGCGAGGACCTTCTTCAGGTACGAAGACGCGCGTTCCATGTCCCCGGCCGAGAAGAAAGTCTCCGCGAGGTAGAAGCCGAGCTCGGTGTTGGACCGATCGACCTTGAAGAGCTCCTCGAGCCCGCGGATTCCCCGGTCCGCGTCGAGAGCGAGCAGCGCGAACTCCGCCTCGCGCAGCCGCTTCGTGAAGAGCTCGCGATTCGCGCCGGAGAAGCGCCCGATGATTCGGTCGCGGCGTTCGAGGAAACGATCCTTCTTTTCGACCGCCTGCATGCGCTCGTCGAGTTTCGTCTCCCAGAGATCGCGGACTTCCTCGGCGCGGATCACCCCACGCCTCTCGAGCATCTCCTGCAGTGCGAGCACGCCCGTGTGTGCAACGAACAGGTTCTTCTCGAGGTTGCCGAGAGACTCGAACAGGGATTTCAACGCGTCGCCGGTCCTCTTGACGACTTCCTCGAGCGTCGAGATCCGTTCGAGCAGGTGCTCGTCGAGAGGGATCTCCTCGTGCGTGTCCCGGCCCTCTTCGACCACGCCGACCCCGGACAGGACGAGGAGCTTCGACTGGCAGCGGACGCAGAACTCCTCGTCGTCGGGATTCCGGGAACCGCAGACCTGGCAGAACATCAGTCGTCCATCCGGCCGAAGGCGACGACCATTCCGATTGTGGAGAGGGACATCCGGGGCGACTCTATTGCCCCGGAGGGGCCGGGATCAAATCGCGGGTAGCGCCACCCGGACGCGCGGGGAGCCGAATCGGGAGACGAAAGCGACGCCGACCGCGGCGACCGAGGCTGCGCTCCACAGGATCGCTCCGGCGATCGGAAGAAGCGATAGAGCGCCGAGCAACGCGAATCCCGCGGCGAGGGCCGCGGGACGGCGCGCCGGTGAGAGGTTCGACGTGAGCTTCTGACCGACGAGAAGAAAGAGAGCGCCCATGCCGAACACCTTTGCGGCGACGGCCGTCGCCGCGAGCACGAGCGCGACCGGAACGGCCACAGCCGAAGGCAGCAGAGCGAGCGCCGCTGCGGCGGCGAGAAAGATCGTGAGGACGCCGAGGACGCCCGCCGTCAGAGCCCACGTCCAGTTCGACTCCGCACGATCCGCCGCGCGGGCGAGCGGCGATCCGAAGAAGTAGAGAAGGAGGACCGCGACCGCGAGCCACGCCGACAGCGCGAGCAGTCGCAGACCCCAGACGACAGGAGACATCGCGCCCGGCGCCCACGGCGCTCTCCTCATCTCGGCGAGGTAGAGCTGCAGGAGAGTGCCGGGAGTCGAAACGGTTCCCGCGACCGGCAGCGGTCGGCCGTTGAAATCGCGAATCGTCCCGCCGAAGACGATGAGGTTTCCGGCGACTGATCCGGCGGGCCCGAACGAGACGTCACCCCCCCACACGATGACGTCACCGCCGACCGCGTTTTCGATTGCAACGTCGCCGGCGACCGCGACGACTCGTCCCGGCACCTTTTCGCTGACCGTGACGTTGCGGCCGACCGACGAGAGCCCGCCGGGTGCCGAGAAAGCGCAGGAGGCGAGGAGGAGGAAGAGCGCAGCCGCGGACGCGGCGGATTTCACCGGCGGCGGGCCCGCACCCGCGCAAAGACGCGGGAGAGACCGAACGCCGAGGGAGCGAGCAGCAGCAGCGAGACGAGGCCCCAGGTCCGCTCCCGTGAGAGCGCGTCGGCGAAGGCATCGAGAGCCGGAGGTGCGACCCGCGCGAGGTCGAACGTCCAGTTCCCGACCGCCCGGAGGAACCCGAGGACGGACGCGAGCGCCGCGGCTCCGAGCCCCGCCTGCTCCCCGGCGGTGAACGCCGGCGCGGCCAGGAACCCCAGGCCTCCGACGATGAGAGCCGCACAGAGGAGCGTCGGAGCTGCCCAGAGGGCGTAAGTCCGGCGCTCCCGGAGGGAGAAGGCCCGAAGGCGGGTCACCCGGCCCGCGAGGTCCGGCAGGGCGGTTTCGGCCCGGGACAGCCCCTCCAGGGCCCTCACGAGGGCGATCGCGCGCTCGACCGACGCCCCGCAGGAGGCGCAGACGCCGGCATGGGATGCCGCGTCCGCCGCGAATACGGGTTCGGCCCCCGAGGCCAGCGCCTCGGTGTCGATCGGGTCCAGGGGGCGGCGACAAACGTTCACGACACTTCTCCAGCCAGTCGTTCCTTCAATACGACTCTGGCACGAAAGAGTTTGTTCTTGACCGTCCCGAGGGGCATGTTCTTGACCCGGGCGATCTCTTCGTAGGACAGCCCGCCGAAGTGGCGCAGCGTGATGAGTTCCCGGAACTCGGGC